>JBHHWX010000175.1:0-10681 GCA_046756745.1 bacterium
TTGAGGCGAAGCTTCGCTGAATCTTTACTGATATTTGGTTTCTTCACAACCTGAAACTCTTCCGGGAAGATGAGAAGTAATCCCGATCATGATTCAGTTTGCAGCATTGCTTTGAATCTGGCAGCCAGAATTTTCTTCGGAATCGCTCCAACGATATGATCGATGACCTGACTATTCTTAAAAAACAAGAAAGTAGGAAGTTCGCAGATGC
Source organism: bacterium (assembly GCA_046756745.1). Lineage (GTDB taxonomy): Bacteria > Zhuqueibacterota > Zhuqueibacteria > Oceanimicrobiales > Oceanimicrobiaceae > JBHHWX01. The sequence goes on from JBHHWX010000175.1 coordinate 212, forward strand.
CGTATCGCTTGGCAACACGTTTATTGTCATCAATATCTAACGAACATATTTTGATTTGCCCTTTGAACTCCTTTGCCAACTCCTCTATCATAGGCGTCATCATATGACAGGCGCCGCTCCAATCAGCGCTGAATTTCACCACAACGGGTTGCGGGCACTCCAGAACTTCTTTTTGGAAGTTGGAGTCGGTCAAAATTATTTGCATATGTTTTTCTAATTAATTAGTCGGGCCAGGTAAAACACAATCCTTATGCCAAAAACAAAAAAGCCATCCCGACCTATCCGGGATGGCCTATAATTATTGAAGTTAGCTAAAGTGAAATTACTTTTGATGCTCTTTAAATTTCGAAGTAAAATTTCCAATATATTGGAAATTCTCAATATATTGGAAATTCTTAACAGATCGTCAACTTTAAATCAGGACACAGACCTCACTCGGGCTCATTTGTCAATGGACTTATTATGATCGGGGTATGGTCAGGGATTTTAAGTCTAATGCGCATTACCTTGACTTTTTGGAAAAAGATACGTATTTATCAGTTATGTTATAGTTTATATGATTTTGATATGAATTGCTGACTGGAGATAAGACCATGTCATATCAGGAAGTTATTGCTCAAGAAATTAATTCATTACCTGAACCGCTTCTACCAGAAGTGTTAGACTTCATTCTCTTTCTGAAGATCAAAGCGGGCACCCCGGACGAGTTTCTTTCAGAAAAAGTCAAAGCACTTCAATTTCAACGAGAATTGGAAGCTCTCTCACAAGCTTATCGGAAGCGATTATCTAAAGAAGGGAAATTAGACCAAACTGCCGAGGAGGTGATTGCAGAGCTCAAGCGGACTCGCGAGGAGATTGCAGCGGATGAGTATCGACAATGAATGGATCGTCATAGATACGAATGTCTGGATTTTTGGATTGCGAGATCAACCAGATCAAGTGGCTTGTCAACAGTTATTGAAATGCTTAAATCGGCTAAATGTGATAACGCCATTTCAGATTTTTCTGGAATTGAGAGATAATCTCAATCCTGACGAGTTAAATCGCTTTTTTCGTCTGATCAATTTTTATCCTGAGCGTCTTGAGCTCTCATGGGAAAAGGCAGAAATCAGCTTGATCAAGAAGTATCAAAAACTCGGTTGCAAATTAGGAGATGCAGCAATTGCCGCCCACCTTGAAATGATGAACATAAAAACATTGGTGTCCGAAAATCGTGATTTTCTTGAAGAAATCAAAGGGCTTCCGTTTCGTGTTTTGCGGGCAGAGGAAGCCTTGCGAGAACTCGGCGTTACTAAATAAGCAAAGCTTCAAATAGGCATCAAATTCTCACCGCTTCCGGCTAATCCCGAGCTTTTTTATCCTCGCATCCAAAGTGGTAGATTTTATCCCCAAAATTCTTGCTGCCCCTTTTTCTCCGCTGACCCGCCAATTCGTCAACTCCAAAACTTCCAGGATATGCTCGCGCTCGAGTTCTTCTAAAGTTGGCACATGTGAAGTAGTGGATGTGGCTTCAGCTTTCGGAAGCCAATCACCCAATTCGAGTTTCTCCCCGTGAGTGATAACGACGGCCCGTTCGATGATGTTCTCTAATTCCCGCACATTGCCAGGCCAGTGATACGTCTGCAGCCGGTCTATTGCAGTTTGCGTAATGGTTTTTATGGCTTTGCCGCTCTTGGCGCTGTATTTCTTGATAAAATGATTGACCAACAAAGGAATATCTTCCTTGCGCTCCCGCAACGGCGGGCATTTGATTGGAAAAACATTCAGCCGGTAGTACAGGTCTTCACGAAAACTTTGATTTTCGATCGCGTTTTCCAGGTCGCGGTTGGTGGCGGCAATAACGCGCACATCTATGTCGATAGTCTTGGTACTACCGAGACGCTCAATTTCTCCTTCCTGCAAAACCCGCAGCAACTTTGTCTGCAATTCCAGAGGCAGGTCGCCGATTTCATCGAGAAAAATCGTGGCGCCGTCGGCCAATTCAAAACGACCGATTTTGCGGGAATGGGCGCCGGTGAAGGCGCCTTTTTCATGACCGAAAAGCTCGCTTTCAATCAGGTTTGCCGGCAGCACTGCACAATTGACTTTGACCAATGGCCGGCTGCTGCGACCGCTGATATTATGTACTGCATGAGCTATGAGCTCCTTGCCGGTGCCGGTTTCGCCGAGGATCAGGACTGTGCTATCCGCGGCAGCGACTTGTTCCACCTTGCGCAGCAGACTTTTCATCACCTCGCTGCTGCAAATGATTTCACCGAAGTTGTGCTGCAGTTTGATTTCATCCTGCAAGTAGACGTTTTCTGCTTGTAGCCGGTCTTTTAATTGTTCCACCTCGGAAAGAGCTTTTTGCAGCGCTTCAGCGGTCCGCGTCTTTTCTCCTACCTGAAATGCCAGTTCGGTGCTCTGGGCTTCCAGGTCCTTGTGGGTCTGGGCGAAATTGCACGCCAGAAACACGGACATGGAAATGATAAGACACAGGACTGCATAATAGGGCGTTGGAAAGTCTTCATAATCCCAGGGGAGTTGTACGACTTCCAGTGCAGCCAGAAAGTAGTAGATGCCCACGAGTACGAACGGTATCGAGCCGAGCAATAAAATCCAACCTCCCTCGAGCTGCAGGCTGCGCTTTGTTATACGCGTTGCGGCAATGACACGTATTATCTCCGCAAAACCAATGATATAGAAGATGATAAGATAGGTCTGGGCTACGAGCGGCCTGAACCAAAACCAGAGTGTGAGGCCAATTCCAACCAAACTAAAGAGCAGAAACGACCTGGGGCGTTTAGGGTAACTAAGCGCATAAATGAAGCGGAGTCCGGATAGCGTAACAAGGATCGCAGCCGTGCCAAATACACGAAAGATGATAAAATACATAACTGCATCAAAAGCGAAAAATTCTTGAAAATCACAATAAACCATCACCGCAGTAGAGGCAGTCAGCGCTGCAAAATAGAGATTGGTTCTGCTGCCCTGTGATGGATAGAACAAGTACAGTAGAAGATGCAACAGGGCGAATGCCAGGAAGACGCCTATCAAGAGCATCTGGTGAATGGTCGCATTCCTGACTCTGCCGGCTCTGTGTGCCTTCATTTCTTCTAGATCGTCGATGCGCCAAAATAAAGGCCAGCGCTGTCCTGACCAAACTGGAGAATTCCAAAAGTAGCTTGAGTATCGAATCGCAAGCAGGTGCCGTGATCTTCCATCGGTAAATCCTGCGGGGGGCTGAAAGTAAATAGCGATCGGTTCCCACATGATATAAGCGACTTCTTCCTCTTCTTTCGAGGTAACGACTTTGCCAAATCGCTGCAGCAGCTTGCCGTCCAGGTAAAGCTCGGCCCCGCCGAAGATATTGCCCATGAAAAAGCCTAACGGCACATGCCAAAGCGTCGAATCCACTTCCAGAACATAGCGGAACCAGCCGATGCCCTGCCAGCGTTCATTTGGAAATGCGCCATATTTTACTCGTTGCCAGTCGCTATCGTCATATTCAGGTTGCGCCCATGTCGTATCGTCGCCGGCGTTGTATGCATAAGACTCAGGAAAGATGACTTCCCCATTTAGTTGTGCCAGCGCTGGCTGGGCACTGAGCAGAACAAAGCAGCAGAAAAGAAATGCTGAGATTCTATCGTTGTTGTTCATGACTTTGGAAATCGCGTGTGCAATGTGCTCATGAGAATCTTTTTAAAAGAGCAGTTGCAGCTTCGTCAAAGTTGTGATTGACGCCAATGTTGTTTAACAAACCGCCTCAATTTTTCATCACATTCGAAGCCAGGGCATCGCGTGCTTTTTCTATCACAAAACGAAGCCGGTTGTCATTGAACTTACTCGCCAGTTTAAAATGCTCTTTGGCTTTTCGAATCTCTCCTGACGCGCTGTAACATTTTCCCAAATAATAGTGGCACCAGGGTTTGACCCATTTTTCTTGGACTTTTTGGGTGGTTATCACTTTGCTCAAAATAAAAACCGCATCAGAGACCTCCTTTTTTTCAAACAAGGCTTTTCCAATGTGATGCTGTATTTCCGGAATTTTTCGGGCCGGATAATCAGGCAGATCTCGAGCGGCTTTTGTCAGCACGGCTTGATAAATTTCGATGGCGCGGTCAAAATCTTTCTGCTTGAAGTAATTGTGCCCGAATGTCAAGTCCAGTTCGGCTTTTAAGAGCGGTTTTTTCAAGCGTTCCTGCGCTTGTTTGTGGGCGCGCTTGTGCTCGGATTTTTTGACCTTCCGATAAAAAGAGCCGGCCCTTTTAGGTTGCTGCATCATATCATAACATTCTGCTATTTTGAAATTCGACCAAGCGAGAACCCACTTGATTTTGTCGGAAGATTTTGCAGCCAGCGCACTGGCCTGTTGAAACTGCTCGATAGCATCCGGGAATTGGTTCATTTCAAAATAGATGTTTCCGAGCAAGAAGCGCGACCAAATCGTGAAAAAAGGAAACCGTGAGCTGTTGTTTTCCAGGATAGCCCGGTTGAACACAGCGGCGGCCTCTGCATGGTGTCCGTTTTTCTGTAACGCTTCGCCATGAAATAACAAGAACCCTTTCGGATACAGTCGCGTCAGCTTTCTCGAACAGGCCAAAGCCAGCTCGTATTCGTTTTCGGTGAACAAGTATATGTTGCCCAGAAAAAACAATGCTTCGGCGCGGGAATATTTCCCTTTTTCGCCTGCGATCTGAAGTTCGCGCAGGCCGCGTTTGCGGTCGCCCTCAATACCTAAAATGACAGAAACGGTTTTCACGAACTTGGGCATGACGTCGGCATAGTAATGATAAAGCCCTAACCCCAAGTAGGCGTCATAATAATTCGGGTTGATGCCGACGACTTTTTGTAAATAAGCGATCCCGTCCTTGCCATACCAATAAGCCCGGATCCAGTTGTTCTGGCTGACATGATAGGCTGCAAGATACATGTGGATGGTGCCCAAATAGAATAAAGCGTCCAGCTTCTTAGCTTGATTTGCGAGAAGTTTCTTTGAAAGCTTAACCGCTTGCACTGCATATTTCTTAAACCGTTTTTCATACTCTTCTCCGGAGTCCTCGAATTGGAGGCGGTAAAAATAGTTGACCGATTGCAGGACATAGCCGTGAGGATTATTTGGATCAAACTTGATGATTTTGTCAAAAATCAATGTGGCTTTATCGACGTCCAGGTTGTAAGCATACTCGATGCCCTGTAAAGTGAGGTCGTGGTAGCGATCCTCTTTGCTTTTTGCAGAACCCCACAAAGTCAGAATTAAAAGAATATGTACAATCGTTCGCATTAAAAGGACTCTCTCATTTGAGGAAAATTGAATTTGACAGCCGGTGATGGAGGATCTGGCGAAGGTTCGTCGGTGTGATTGCTTACGGGTTTACATCCCATTCTGTTGCTTGCCTAATATTAAGTAAGTAAAAAATACCGATTAAAACAAGAGATAAAACAACCCAACTGTCGGGGTAAATCCTGGTCGTTGGTCGACAAACAAAAATTGGGTTAAACGAAATCAGTCATTCAGCAGAAAAAAATATTTCGGCGATTTGCTTGCTTGTGTTCCTGCTTTTTTGTAATTTTCAACCCATTTGATCATCTGAAGCAGGTATTAAGGGTTATGAGTACGGATCGATGGATTACCATTGCTTTATACTGATTGAGTTGTTTTCACATGCGGTTCACCCGCGTTAGGTTTTTATGGAAAGGCGCCCAAACATGCGGCAAACATTCGTCGTGCCCTTATTGACGATGCTATTGGCCTTCACGAAGCTGCCGGCGGAAGAGAATTATTGGCAGCAATTTGTGCACTATACCCTAGACGTCACGCTCATTCCGATTCAAAAAAAGCTGATCGGCCAGGAAACCATTCTTTACAAAAACAATTCTCCCGACACCCTGTATAAATTCTATATGCACCTCTATCCGAACGCCTATCGCGGGCCGGAATCCATCATGGCCAAAGAGGCCAAACATTTTTTTCGAAACGTCATCCCTGACGACGCCGGTTACCTGAAGATCGAATCGTTGAAAATTATCACGGACCCTTCCAACGACAGGGAATCCTCTCTAGCGGCATTTCGTGTCAACGATACTATCCTCGAGACCGACTTACCCACGCCGTTGCCTCCGGGCGGCGAAATGACCTTCGAGATTGATTTCACCCTTAAAATTCGAAAGCATACACGCCGGGCAGGCTATCGCGGAAACCAGCACGATTTTGCACAATGGTACCCCAAAGTGTGCGTCTACGACGAATCCGGCTGGAATGCCGAGCCGTTTCATTATCAGGGCGAATTTTACGGCGAGTTCGGCGTTTTCGACGTCACGATCGATGCGCCTTACGATTATATTATCGGCGCCACCGGTGAGGTGCTCGCCGGCGATCCCGGCTGGGAAGCGGTACAGGTTACGTTAGACGACTCAAAAACAGAGAGTGGGAGCACGTTAAAAACCAGCCGCCTGCAATTAAACTCGGATGCGGCCCAGGGTAAAAGGCGTGAGGTCACCTTCCATGCCGAGAACGTACACGATTTCGCTTGGGTCGCATCTCCGGATTTCATTTACGAATCCGGGGAGTGGGACGGCATCCCCATTCACGTACTCTACCGTTCTCGCGTAAAAAACCGCTGGCGCCGGATCGTTGTCGAAAGAGGGGCTCGTGCGCTGGAGTGGCTGTCCAAAAAATTCGGACGTTACCCTTATCCACAACTTACAATTGCTCATGGACTCCTGCGCGGTGGCATGGAGTATCCCATGCTGGTGATGAACTCCTCGGAAAGCGAGAGTCTCATTTTACACGAAGTCGGGCACATTTATTTCTTCGCTATTCTGGGCAACAACGAATGGAAAGAAGCCTGGCTGGATGAAGGATTCACAAGCTTCCAAACACGTTGGTATATGGAAACGCGCTACGGTGAGTGGGGATTTGACCGTGAAGCCTGGTTAAAACGGGCAAATTGGCTGCAAAAACGCCGTCCTCGAAAAACCAGCCGAGAAAGAAACCGCGACTTTGCGTTACAGTTCATAAACTCAGGACATAACGAACCGATCTCGAAACCAGCCTACAAATTCAACGAGCCCATGAGCTACTCGGTCAACGCCTATACCAAAGGCGCATTCTTTTACGACATGCTCAAATATGTCGTTGGCGACAGCGTCTTCAGGCGCATCTGTCACGATTACTTCGAGCGTTGGAAGTTCAAACACGTCAACCAAGCGCGTTTCCAAGCGACCTGTGAGCACGTCAGCGGGCAAGATCTGGACTGGTTTTTCGATCAGTGGTTACATGACTCTGTGACCGTAGACTATAGACTCGGTACAGTAAAAAAGCGAAAGAATGGCGACGTCTGGCAGACGGACGTAACCATCATCCGCAAAGCCCGGGGCAAAATGCCTGTGGAAGTCGAAGTGACGGCCCAGTCCGGGGAAAAGGTGGTGAAACGTTGGGATGGTCTGGGTAAGCTCGGGTCCCTCTCTTTTCAAACCAGAAGCAAACCGGTGAAAGTCGTTCTGGATCCGGAGGACGCGATCTTGGACAACACACGCTTAAACAACGGAGCGCTTACATTCAAGCTGCATTTCGATTACCCGAATATGTCGTACTCTCCGCGAGAGTCTTATTTAGTCACTTGGCGGCCGAGCGCTTGGACCAACCGTGTCGACAAAGTGCGTTTCGGAGGCCGCCTGCGCGGTAGATATGGCGCGCTGCGCAACGCGGTTTTGGGCGCTTGGTTCGGAGTCGACTCACAGGTGTTGGACCTGCGATTCCGCTATTCTAATCCGCTCACGCCATTAGGGCCCAACGCCCGCGGTTCGATCGGTGTGCAAAAAATGGAGGGCCGGTTTGAAATCGACGCTCATTTATTCTTGAGTAAAAGCGCCTATTTGAGCCGTCCGCCCAAACAGCGGTTTTGGGTCGGATTCAATCATTCTCGACTGGTGGGAGACCAAGCGCAACGCTACACGGTCCGGGAATATGACCAAAAACAGGACACCTCATTGGTCACCTGGCAAAAAGGCACCGTCAATAATTTCTATGTGCGTTATCAGCTCGAGTCCCGGTGGCGGTTTTTGTTCTCGAATCTCACCTTAGGCTTCGATACGGTTTTAGATGACTGGCAGAGTGATTATGATTATCGAAGCGGCTTCGCAGACGCCAGGTTCTGGCTGACGAAGAACGACCAGGGAATTTTTCTCAGATTGTATGCTGCGCAAGTTTTTAACCCGCAGACAGCCCCTATACAGGATTTGATTTTTATTGATGGCGCCAATCCGCGCGAGCGTTTTAAACGTTTTTATCTCAGAAGCGACGGCGCCCTGCCTGAGGAGCTGCACTATCATCTTCCCGGCGGCGCCAATCTTCGCGGCTATGTTAATCAGCCCCTTTTTGGGGATCAAGTCGTCGCGCTCAACATCGAGTTGCGGAAGCGAGTCCGCCCGCCTCTTATCAACAAACAGATACAAAAATATTTGGGCAACACCACGCTCGCAGTTTTTGCCGATCTGGCCGCCATGCAATTCCTCGATTCCAAAAATCATGTTTTGGCAGACGCTGGTCTTGGTCTCCGTTTCAGCAAACGTTTACCCGATACTTGGTATACACTTTTTACAGGGGGACGCAATTTAACACTCCGGCTGGATTTTCCGGTTTGGGTGAATGAGCCCTTGCCAGGCGAGAAGCGCCTGCGCTTTCGCTGGGTCTTTGGCTTCGAACAAGCGATTTAGTCTGCTCCAGGCCCCGTTTCCCGTAGCGCAAACGTCTCGTTTGTGGGAGCCTTTACGCAAGAGGTCAGTTACGGGTGGTGCAGGTGTTAGTCAGGAATGGGACATTCTTTGGGTGTTCACGCTTCAGCGTGTTTTTGTGCCGCCCCCAGAGCAAGCCCCGATTCCTTAATTCTACAGTAGATGAGTCTGGGCAAGCTGTAGCTTGTACACCGCCAAATCCCCCGTAACTGACCGATTACGCATTTACCGTCTTTCCATTTTGAATTTTCTTGTAATTTTATTAAATTTAATAACTCTGTCAGGGTTAGAGTCTTACAAAAATGTCTGTAACCCTGACAGAGTTTTTCAACAACGTCATCTATGCTGTCGATAAAATCCAATTTTAATGACTGAAGAACTCGAATGGAAAACCAGGCGAGACCGTATTAATAAAAGGTTGCGGTCTGTTAGTCCACCCTGGGAGATCATCAAATACCGCGAGGATTTAGACACGTCAAAACTGACTCACCACGCGGTTGAGGAATTTCCCACGGAAAACGGCCCGGCTGATTATGCCCTTTTTGTCGATGGCCGGTTTCTGGGAATCATCGAGGCGAAAAAAGTCCGGGTTTCGCCGCAGAACGTTTTGGAACAGGCGAAACGGTATTCCAGAGGGGCGAGTCCAGGTGCAGGGAATTGGGATGGATACGGAGTGCCATTTTTGTATTCATCCAACGGAGAAATCGTCTGGCACTTGGACGTGAGAAATGATAAAAATATCTCCCGTCAACTCTCTAACTTTCACACGCCAGCCGCCCTCAAAGAATTTTTCAATCGTACCCCCGATTTTTCTCCCGCGCAAGTCGTAAATGAAAAGCTCAGGGACTACCAGACCGGTGCAATCGCACACGTCGAGGGAGCTATTGCCAAAGGCAAGCGCGCCATGCTGGTCGCAATGGCCACCGGCACCGGGAAGACGTTTTTGACGGTCTCGCTCCTGTATCGACTGTTAGAGTCAAAGCGGTTGAAACGCATTTTATTCTTAGTTGACCGCAGGGCGCTGGCAGCTCAGGCGGTACGGGAGTTCGCATCTTTTACAACTCCGCAAGGCAACAAATTCGACCAGGAGTATGAGGTTTACTCCCAACGATTTCAGAAAGAGGATTTTGGCGAAGATGAAGCGTTCGATCCGAAGGTGCTTTCAAACACCTACCTGACTTTACCCGATGAGACCAAAACTTTTGTTTACGTTTCAACTATCCAGCGCATGACTATCAATCTGTTTGGCTGGGAACATGCTTTTCATCAAGATTCGAGCGATCCGGACTATGAACAGGATGCCGATAAGTTAGAAACACCGATTCCGATTCATGCTTTTGACCTCATTGTCGCGGATGAATGCCACCGGGGATATACAGCCAAAGAGACCGCTATTTGGCGGCAGGTGATGGATTACTTCGACGCCATTAAGATTGGCTTGACCGCAACCCCGGCGCCGCATTCGCTTTCGCTTTTCAAGGAGGTGGTCTTTCGTTACACCACCGAACAGGCCATTCAGGACGGTTATTTGGTCGATTACGAACCCATCCTGATCAAATCCGATGTCAGAATCAAGGGCGCGTTTTTGCAAGAAGGCGAGCACGTCGGGGTTGTCGATACGGACACGGGAGAAGAAATTTACGACGAGCTGGAAGACGAGCGCGAATTTCCTGCCGAGGACATCGAGCGCAAAATCACTTCCCCGGACAGCAACCAAAAGATTATCAAAGAAATTGCCAAATATGCTTACCGGCA
>JBHHWX010000176.1:0-10583 GCA_046756745.1 bacterium
CCGGCCTGCGTGTTGAGCTGGATGAAAGAAACGAGAAGATTGGATTTAAAATTCGAGAAGCAGAGACTCAAAAAATTCCCTACATGCTCATCGTTGGCAAGCAGGAAAAAGAAAATAACACGGTTTCAGTACGAGCGCGGCGAAAAGGCGATCTCGGCAAATTTATCCTGCAGGACTTCTTGGAAAAAATTAGTCGTGAAGTCGATGAAATGGCTATTAACGTCATGAATTAATAAAGAAAGGAATCGAGTCATTAAGAAAAAATCACCTAAGATTAACGATCAAATAAAGTCCCCAAAAGTTCGCGTTATCGATTCAGATGGCAGTCAAATAGGTGTTCTCGATAGACTAGCAGCGATAGAAGCCGCCCAAAACAGAGGGTTGGATTTAGTTGAAGTGTCGCCGGAAGCCTCTCCTCCGGTTTGTAAAATCATGGATTACGGGAAGTATAAGTATAAGCAGAGTAAAAAAGAAAAAATCACAAAGAAGAAGCAACATGTCATAAACCTCAAGGAAATACGCATGCGCCCGAAAATCGAGGACCATGATTTTAATTTTAAAATGAATCATGCCCGGAAATTTCTCGAAAAGGGGCATAAAGTTAAAGTATCTGTTTTCTTTAGAGGCAGGGAGTTAGCCCATAAAGAGTTTGCACACACACTTTTGCAACGAATGGCCGACGAGCTTGAAGAGCTCGCAAAAGTAGAAAAAGAACCTTCTATGGAAGGAAGATTGATGATAATGTATTTGACCAAGAAATAGGAGACAGTATGCCAAAATTAAAATCAAATCGAGGAGCTATGAAGAGGTTTAAGCTGAGCAGCTCCGGCAAGATAAAACGTCACAAGGCTTATAAGAGCCATATTTTGACCAAAAAATCGCCCAAAAGAAAAAGAGATTTGCGGAGTGGAACCTATATCGCAACGGCGGATGAACATCGAGTCAAGAAAATGATATTAGCTTAAATGGAGGAAGTATGCCACGCTCAACTTACAATGTGCCTTCACACAGAAGGCGAGTCAAAGTCCTAAAACAAGCCAAAGGTTATCGCGGCGGCAAAAGCAAATTGCTCAAGACGGCCATGGAAAGCGTCGACCGGGCCTTGCAATATGCCTATCGCGATCGTCGCCAGAAAAAGCGCGAGTTTCGCAAGCTGTGGATCGCCAGAATCAATGCCGCTGTTAGGCAGAACGGGATGAATTATTCGACTTTTATGAATGGCTTAAAACGTAACAACGTTGAACTCAACAGAAAGGCGCTGGCGGATTTAGCCGTCCATAACCCGGATGCTATCAAAGACTTGGTTCAAATAGCACAAAGTTAAGATGTTATGGCTGCCGATTTGACAACCACGCTTGCAGAGCTCGCGTCTCTTAAAAAAGCGGTTGAGTCGAAGTTACAAAATATCAACGACTCGGCGGAGCTCGAAAAGCTGCGCATCCTGTATTTGGGGCGCAAGGGCGAATTGTCTCACTATTTTAGACTGATGGGACAACTGTCACCGCAAGAGCGCCCGAAATTAGGAGAAACCCTTAACGACCTGAAGACCACCCTGTTAGAGAGTATCGAGCGCGTCAAAGATTCTTTGAATGGGCGAGACGCAAAACCAAGGGAAACTATCGACTTGACGCTCCCTGGCACCGTTCATGATATGGGTCACAGAAATCCTCTGCTTCAAGTACTCGATGAAGCTGCGGAGATATTCATCAGCTTAGGGTTTGACATCGAAACCGGCCCTTTGGTTGAAAATGAGTACTATAACTTTCAAGCGTTAAACTTTCCTGCTGATCATCCATCTATGGACTTGCAGGATACGTTCTATTTGGAAAACGGGTTGTTGCTGCGCACACATACTTCTCCGGTTCAAATTCGAACCATGGAAAAACGGAAACCTCCGGTGAGAATTATCGCACCCGGGCGTTGTTTTCGCAAGGACACGCCTGACGCTTCACACTCACCCGAGTTTCATCAAGTGGAGGGGTTGGTTGTCGATCGCGGTATTTCGATGGCACATCTTAAGGGTACGCTGCTCGCTTTTGCCAGAAAGCTGCTCGGTTCGAGTATCCAAATACGATTCCGGCCGAGTTTTTTCCCGTTTACTGAGCCGAGCGCAGAATATGACTTTTCTTGTGTTATCTGCAGTGGAGACGGATGTAAAGCGTGCAAGAACACCGGATGGATGGAAATTTCCGGCGCCGGGATGGTGGATCCGGCTGTTTTTGGATTTGTCGATTATGACCCTGAAGTCTATACGGGTTTTGCCTGGGGAATGGGCGTCGAACGCATCGCGATGATGAAATATCAGATAGATGACATTCGCCATTTTTATGAGAATGATATGCGCTTTTTGAATCAATTCTAAAGTGATTGCTAACGCAGCAAAGCCGCTTGATAAATTATTAAGAACGTAACATATTTAATTTTTTTGCAAAAAAGACAACGATTTAAATGAAGGTAACCTATAATTGGCTTAAATCATTTGTTGCTTTTGACTATAGCCCGGAAGAGCTCGTGCAGGTTTTAACCATGCTTGGGTTAGAAGTGGATTCTCTGGAACACAAAAAACTGAGTTTTGACGGCTTAGTTGTGGGGCTTGTCAGGACAAAAAATCCGCACAGCAATTCCGGCAAATTATGGATTTGTGAGGTCGGTGTTGGCGCTGAAAATTTATCCGTTGTTTGCGGAGCGCCGAACGTCGAGATTGGGCAAAAAGTTGTCGTGGCTCCTGCAAATAGCACATTGCCGGACGGCACCCGAATTCAACGCACTCAGATACGCGGGGTCGATTCAGAGGGAATGCTCTGTTCTGAGCTCGAACTTGGAATTTCGAGCCGGGGGGATGGTATCATGACCCTCGATGGAAAAATTAAAGAGGGCAGCCGGCTGCAAGATATCGTGGGCGATGGGGAAACCGTCATCGATATTGATGTGACCCCCAACCGACCCGATTGTTTCGGTGTGATGGGTGTTGCCCGTGAAATTGCGGCTGTATCCGGTCAAAAATTTAAGAAACCGAGCGTGCGTTTGAATGAGAACGGACACGATATTAACAACTTGATTAAAATCAACGTTCTTGACCAGGAAAAGTGTCCCCGTTATTCAGCGCGATTTGTAAGGCAAGTCGAAATCCGGCCTTCTCCGTGGTGGCTTGCTCATCGTCTTGAGAGCATCGGCGTCCGTTCTATAAATAATGTTGTCGATGCGACAAATTACGTGATGATGGAAACCGGTCAACCGTTACACGCATTCGATTATTCGCTTTTGAGCGGCCAGGAAATTAATGTCAAAACAGCGGAATCAGGCGAGAACTTTACGACTCTCGATAATGTCGAGCATTCTCTGAATCCTGAAAACTTGATGATTTGTGATGCCGAGCGTTCTATTGCGATCGGTGGGGTTATGGGCGGACTTAACTCCGAGGTCTCATCAAAGACCACGGAGGTGTTGTTGGAAAGCGCGCACTTCAATCCGGTGAATATCCGTCGAACCTCAAAAGGTTTGGGACTCACCACAGAAGCATCCAAACGTTTTGAAAGAGGGGTCGATCCGAATGGGACGCTTTATGCTTTGGAACGAGCTGCAAAAATGATCGCGGATTTAGCACAGGGTCAAATCGCTCAGGGCTCTGCCGACGTCTATCCGTCAAAAATTGCGCCTTTGAAGCTGAAGTTGAGGAAACCGCGGGTTTCTCTCCTCATAGGCAAGAATATCCCTGGTCAAGAAATGAAGGCCATTTTATCGAATTTGAGTTTTGAGGTTTCGGAAAAAGAGCCGGATACTTTCGACGTTTCAGTCCCGACGTTCCGGCCCGATGTCACGAGAGAAGTCGATTTGATCGAAGAAATCGCGCGCGTGCATGGCTATGATAACATCGCACCTGACAGCGCTGCAACGATCAACCCACTCATTCAACATGAAGAGTCTGTTGATGATTGGAAAAAGATAACCCATTATTTGGTCTCGTTAGGGTTGTCACAAGTCGTGACGTATTGCTTGATCGGTAAAATATATGCAGAGAGATTTTCTTCGAACGGCTTGATTGCATTAACCAATCCGATAAGTGAAGATTTATCTTATCTGCGGCCCAGCTTGATCCCGGGTTTGCTGAATGTCGTGCGCGGGAACATCAACCGGAGGAATCCGGATTTGCGATTGTTTGAGATCGGAACGGTTTTTAATAAGTCGGGCGATAAAATTAATGAACATCCACGATTGACAGCGGTTTTCACGGGCCAAGCTTTCCAAAATAATTGGAAACGGAAATCATCCAACGTGGATATTTATGATGTCAAAGGATATGTCAGTCACTTGTTCACAAGACATTGCAGAACAGGATGGTCTTTTCAAGCAGAGCGTTCGCCTTTTACAGACCCGGAACGGACTTTAGGAATCAATGCCGATGGTCGGACCGTTGGTTACATTGGGGAAATAGCGCATGAGTTTTTGGATGATTTCGACATTCAGCAGCGCGTTTACGTTTTTGATATGGAGCTTGAAAATATCTTTACGGAAAAGAGAGTTAAACAAGATTTTTTGCAAATCCCCAAGTTTCCACCCATTATCCGGGATTTAGCCATCGTTGTCGATGAAAAGATAGATTCTGAGAATCTTCTCAAGGAGATATGGAATAATGGGGGAGATTTTTTGCATAACGTTGAACTTTTTGATATGTTTACCGGCAAGCAAGTTGAAAAAGGCTTTAAAAGTTTAGCCTATGAGTTAACGTTTTATTCTACTGAGCGTACACTTATCGATCAGGAGGTCGACGCACGCATCACAGCAATTCTCGCTGCTTTAGCGACTCAGTTCGGTGCGCGGCTCCGTGATTAAATTGGAGAAAACAGAATGGACCTGGAACAATTAGATGTTCTTGAAATCAAAATAAATCAATCGATAGAATTAATTGCGAATTTAAAGCGAGAAAACGCCGAGCTGAGAAAAGAAAACCAAGAATTGCGCTCTGAGGCTCAGTCTCGGGAGCTTCTTGTCGAACAGCTTCGTGAAGAAAACAAAAATTTAGAACAAATTCGCAACGAAACGTCAATAGACAAACAAAAGGAAGAAGTCATTAAAAATAAAGTTGAGTTGATGTTGTCGAAGTTAGATGAATTGCAGTTTAATACATAATTTATTTGCAATACCATAGGGTTGTGAATTAAGGTGACAGGCATTAGCTAACCCAAGTGAGTGTAAGTATATTATGGATCAAGAAAGCGGCGTTCTCAAAATAAACATTTACGGGACAGAATATCCCATCAAGAGTGATTCTGAAACCGATACGGATTATATCAAACATGTTGCAGAGTACGTCGACAGAAAGATGAGAGAAATCGATCAAAGCACACAAGCGAAATCTTCGCTTAAAGTAGCGATCTTAGCTGCCTTAAACATTACGGACGAATTATTTCAGGAAAAAAAAGCGAAAAAATCGTTGTACAACAATTTAGAAGGAAGGCTGAACAATTTAACGAGTCATATCGAGCAATCTCTAAGAGGTGATACTCTGAGCGATTAATTTAGCACGATATCAGCGCTTCCGACTTTGATCCACACTCTCCTGGTCACGCCCACTTTTCATTCTTACTTAAGACACTGACCCAACATATTCAGTTATTAAGAAATGAGGGATGTCGTACGTCCCAATCATTTAAGACGGAGAAACGCATGCCAACAATGTGGATATTCATTGCCGTTATGGCGGTTTCCCTCGGCTTTATAGCAGGATGGTTTCTGAGACAACTGTTTGGTCAGAAAAAAATTTCCAAAGCGACCGAATATGCTGAAAAAATCCTAGAAGAAGCGAAATCCGAAGCCGATAGTTTAAAGAAAAATAAAATTCTTGAAGCAAAAGATGAGATTTTCCAACAAAAACAGCAGTTAGAAAGAGAGTCCAAAAATCGCGACAATGCATTGAAACAGTTGGAAAAACAACTTTCAAATCGCGAATTAAACTTGGATCGTAAAGTTGACGTCCTCAATAAAAAGGAGCGTAAACTGCAGATACTCGGCAATGACTTACGCAACAAGCAAGATTATGTGAGTAAAAAAGAGGTTGAGCTTGAACGGCTTTTTCAAGAGGAAAACTTGAAGTTGGAACAGATTTCGGGTTTGTCCAATGAGGAAGCAAAAAAAATTCAAATGCAAAATCTTCTCGAGTCGGTAAAAAAAGAGACAGCATTGGAGATTCGAGAGATTCGAGACAAGAGCAGACAAGTCGCAACTCGTGAAGCCCGCGAAATTATTATTCAAGCCATCGAGCGAAGCTCCATCAGTCATGTCGTTGATACTACGGTTTCGATTGTCAACCTTCCTGATGATGAGATGAAAGGACGAATTATTGGCAGGGAAGGTCGAAACATCCGTGCATTTGAAAGCGCTACCGGCATCGAAGTTCTCATTGATGACACCCCGCGCGTTGTTGTTTTGTCCGGTTTTGATCCGTTGCGACGCGAAATTGCCCGGAAGTCGTTAGAAAAATTGATCTACGATGGCAGAATCCATCCGGGTCGCATCGAGGAAGTTGTCGAGAAATCACGTGAGGAAATGGATGAGCACATTTATGAGATTGGCGAACAAACATTGCTCGATGCCGGACTACACGGCGTCCATTCTGAGTTTGTCCGTCTTCTCGGCAAACAAAACTTCAAAACCAGTTTTGGTCAAAATCTGTTACAACACTCAAAAGAAGTTTCTACCCTCGCCGGAATGATGGCGTCACAATTAGGCCTCGATGTACGCCTTGCGAAGAGAGCCGGACTTTTGCATGATATCGGGAAAGCTGCAGAAGAGTATAGCGAAACACCTTTTTATGAAATCGGAGTCGAGTTAGCTAAAAAATTTGGTGAAAGCGAAATTATCCAAAATGTCATTGCCGCACAGTCTCCGCGAAAAGATGTCACGATTCTTTCACCGATAACGATCATTGTGCAAGTCGCTGATGGGGTCTCGGTATCGCGGCCCGGGGCGCAAAAAGAAGTGCTTGAAAAGTATTTACATAGAATGAAATCGTTAGAAGATATCGCCTATTCGTTTTCGGGTGTCTTACACGCCTATGCGGTCCAAGCCGGAAGCGAGGTGAGAGTCATTGTCGAGCATAGTATTGTCAAAGATAGTAAGGCACAAATATTGGCTAACGACATTACCCAAAAAATAAAGTCTCAAGTTGAATACCCGGGACAGATTAAAGTCACTGTGATTCGTGAATATCGTTCGATTCATTATGCCAAATGATCGACAGGTTGAGTGAATTTTAGTTGATTTTATTGTTTAAGAATAATAACTTTAAAAAAATATCTTAACTAACTCTTAGCCTGAAGTATTCACAAAAGTTTGTAAAACAGAACTTAACCTAATAATAATATATCACACATTAACCGTTTATTCATTGAAAAATAAGTTTTTAAACGCAGAGTACGCAAAGGGGACGCAGAGAAAGGAAATTTGTCTGTTGCAAGACTTCGGTACAGGTAACTATTCAGCCTTTGGTATTGGAGTGCAACGCTTTAGCGTTGCGGCTTTCATTGTTGAAACAGTGCAAAACTAAAGTTTTGCACTCCGAAGCTTCTCACGCCTGCATCGATACCGGTACAGATATCTAACTCTATAATACTACCTCTTAGATTTTTCTCTGCGGAACTCTGCGTTAAGTTTGTTAATGCCCAGCGCGGCGAAGCCGCACAGGCTAAGGCTAAGTTCCGAACCCAACTTTCATGGCTGGTTGGCAGTTCTTAGCCTTCGCCTTAGCCTTCTTGAGTAGAACGGTAACGAGCGCAGTGGGATTCTTTTGCAAAAAAGTGCAAACGATGAGGGATAATACTATAATTCAGGTTTAGAAGCATTGAATAAGAAAAACGAAATCAACATTCTGTTTATTGCCGATATCGTGGGAAAGTCGGGTCTCGATATTGTTTCAAAGATAACGCCATCATTGAAAGAGAAATATAGAATTGATTTTTGTATTGCTAACGGTGAAAACGGCTGCGAAGGAAAAGGTCTAACCAAGCGAATTGCTCAAGATTATTTTAATTTAGGCATCGATATTATCACAAGTGGAAATCATATTTGGGATAATCGCGATATTTATGAGGAGTTAAACTCGAGCGCAAAGATACTGCGTCCGCTTAACTATCCCGATGGCAACTACGGCAAGGGCTCAACAGTTGTGAACTTAGAAAACGGTCTTAAAATCGGAGTTGTGAACTTGCAGGGACGTACCTTTATGTATTCTATTGATTGTCCCTTCAAGACCGGTTTATCAGAAATTAGAAGAATGCAGAAAGAAACCGATATCATTCTTGTTGATTTTCATGCGGAAGCGACTGCAGAAAAATGCGCGATGGGCTGGTGGTTGGACGGAAAGGTGAGCGCTGTTATCGGCACACATACTCATGTACAAACTGCAGACGAACGGATTTTACCTGAAGGAACAGCTTATATCACGGATGTTGGGATGACCGGACCGTTTGACTCGGTTATTGGCATGAAGAAAGAGGTGGCGATTAAGCGTTTTTTACATCAAACCCCTGCCCGTTTTAAGATGGCTGAGAAGAATCTCCGGTACTGTGCTGTGGTCGTGACTGTAAATTGCGAATCCGGTTGTTCAACAAAAATCCAACGTATAAATTTGCCATAACGTCATGTCAGCACAAATAATCGACGGCAAAAAAATTTCAGAGATTATGAGATCGGGCCTGAAACCACGTATTGCGGAACTCAAAAAAAACGATTGTGTTCCCAGCATATCTATGGTCCTTGTTGGGGACAGTCCGGCGTCAGAAATATACGTGAGAATGAAAAACCGGGCTTGTGAGCAATTAGGGATTCGTTCGGAAACAATAAATTTGACTCATGACATCTCACAAACTCAACTTTTGAATACGATTCAAGAACTAAATCGAAATCCGAAAGTTCATGGAATCCTGGTGCAACTTCCGTTGCCACAGCATATGGATGAGCAGGTGATTATTCATTCTATTTTGCCATCAAAAGACGTCGATGGTTTTCACCCTGTGAATCGTGGAAAATTGGTTGTCGGTGAAGAGACGTTCGTGCCCTGTACTCCTTTAGGCATTCAAGAACTGCTGACTCACAGCAATTTCAGCCCCGAAGGAAAACATGTGGTCATCGTCGGCCGAAGCAGGATTGTCGGGCTTCCTTTAGCTTCGATTTTTGTACAAAAGCGCGCCCGTGCGAATGCCACTATCACTGTTTGTCACAGCGGCACCAAAAACCTTCGTCACTTTACTTCACAGGCAGATATTTTGATTGCCGCCATCGGCAGCCCTGAGTTTATCAAAGGTGAGATGATCAAAGAAGGGGCTGTTGTTATCGATGTCGGCATCAATAGGGTAGAGGCGCCCGGCACTGAGAAAGGGTATCGCATTGTTGGTGATGTCGAATTTGAAAGTGTGGCAGAACGAGCTCGTGCGGTCACTCCCGTTCCGGGCGGCGTCGGTCCGATGACGATCGCAATGCTGCTCAGCAATACCGTAAAAGCCGCCGAGCAATTTTGCGCCAGTAGCTCAACTGGATAGAGCGTTGGCCTCCGGAGCCAAAGGCTGGGGGTTCGAGTCCCTCCTGGCGTACAAAGCTGTATTATAGCGATATGTAAAGTTCTTGTAACAAGTTGCCGATATGGAAGACAATGGAACTTCATAATTGGCAACACATTATGACACCGTCGACATCCCGATTTTTTGCTGATATGGTCGCGGAGCTTGAGAAACAAAAGTTGTTCTTAACTCGACTTCTCGGTTTATTGCAGATTCAAAAGAAGTTGAGAGAACACGGGGAATTTTATCACTTTAATAAAATGAACCGCCAAAAGTCAAGACTGTTTTCAGAAATTCAAACCCATAAAAATATTCTCATTTCAATGCAAAAAATGTGGGACCAACAAAAAAATAATTTTTCAGATGACATGCAATCTCATGTACTGATGAAAGTAGAAGAATTAACAAAAGTAGGCAATAAGATTTTGACACTCAAAAAAGAAACAGCAATCATGCAAGAAAAGCAAAAAAAGTGAGAGAGCACGTTGGCGCTAACTAGGACCTTAAGTCAAAATGAAATAAATGAAATTAAAAAAAAGATGGAAAACGGTTTTTATTCTACAAGTGAAGTTTGGAAAATTATTATCAAGAAGGTCATAAAAGAAATCAAAGAAAACAAGTAATCCTTGACATTGATACCACGATTAATTATTATAGCATATCCTGTAAAGAAGAGGGGCCGTAGCTCAGTTTGGGAGAGCGCATGACTGGCAGTCATGAGGTCGTGGGTTCGATCCCCATCGGCTCCACCAGAAATTAATTAAGCTTAGGGGTTGTAAATATTGCAGCCCCTTTTTTACACCTATTCGAAACTGGCCCAAACTGTAGCCGCCCGCACCGAGAAACAAATTTCGTCTCGCCACCCAATCCTGCACACATTCGTGCGTCTCCACAAACAGCAACAGGCAAGAGCATGACCTCTCGATTAGAATTTTTAGATGTTCCTCGTATGCTATATTACTTAGTGTCTGAACGAGAACTCTTTAAAATGCTCAAGCACCCGTCCCCGGGTGCGTTTGACGCTTTGTAAAA
>JBHHWX010000177.1:0-10571 GCA_046756745.1 bacterium
CGAAACTACAAGGATACCATCGACCCAAATCCATATCCGAAGCTTTAGCCTTGCTTGAAAAAAATTCCGGCACTATTCTTGTTATCGCCGGAGGAACTAAATTAGTTAACACAGAAAATGACACCGTACAAGAATTAGTCGATATAACCTCGCTCGGGCTTCGTTACATCCGGGAAGATGCCGGGACGTTCAAAATCGGAGCCACCACAAACCTGCAGACTATCGTTTCGAATCCACAAATCCAACATTGCTGTCACGGCATCCTTTCTGAGGCAGTCGTCTTAGATAAACATGCAAGAACACTGAGAAATATCGCGACATTAGGAGGAGAACTGCTCTCGAGTACACCTTTATCGGTTCTTTATTGTGCCCTGAGCGTATTACAAGCTCAGGTGAGAATGACAGGCAGCGAAGAATTTGCTCTCGCGATGAACATTTTTCTCAACAAAAGACCGCTCACCGGCGGCTTACTCATAGAGATCATCGTTCCAAAAACAGAGCCACAAACTTATGCTGCCATTGCAAGTATCAGCACCAACTCGAGAAAGTCGCCGGCGCTCGCATCGTGCGTCCGTTTCTGCGTCAAAAACGGAAACTGTCATCATGTTAAAATCGGCTTAACCGGTACTGAAAAAGTACCCCAAAGGCAATTTGACACCGAGAATGTTTTGGAGGGGAAATCTTTGACAAATCAAAACATCGAGATCGCTGCGGATACTGTATATAAGGAGTACAAACCTATTACCGATAGTTTAGCCAGTGAAGAATTCCGCAAAGAAGCCTGCGGACTTGTGGTTAAAAAAGCGCTAACTCAATGTTTGAAATATGCTGAAGAAGCTCTTTAATCTGCAATCTCATGAAAATCAATTTAACCATAAACAAAAGAAAGAAATCAGTCGATGTTCCCGCGAACCGCACTTTAATGGACTTGCTGCGTTCTATGGGACTGTGGAGCGTCAAACATGGGTGTGAGACCGGAGATTGTGGAAGCTGTACCGTTTTGGTAAATGGGCAGACCGCCTACTCATGCTTGATGTTGGCCGCTCAAGCGCAGAATAAGAACATCGAAACCTTCGAAGCGGTGAGCGATTCGGAGCCGCTTAGTCCATTAAAAGACATGTTCATGGATTACATCGATTTGGATTGCAGCTTTTGCCTGGCGGGTTTCATGCTGTCGATCAAAGCGTTGCTGGACAAAAATCCGGAACCCACTGAAGAAGAAATCGTCGACGCCTTATCTGGAGTTATTTGTCGCTGCTCAAAAAAACCGCCCCCGGTTGACGCAATGATGAAAGCAATCAAGAAAATTCGTGGAAATTGGTAAGCCATACCCCAGAAAAATTGCCTATTCTATGGTTAGCATTCAAAAAAAATCAGCCACTGATGCACACGGATAAAATGAATTTTGAACATGATATGAAGATTTCTCTTTGTTCGTTTATTAACAAAATCCGTGTTTAATCAGTGACAATCCGTGGCTGAAAACATCTTTAATTTTGTTAGAACTGTGCCACATTCTTTAAGCCTCCCCTTCCACTTTCGATATAAATTCACTTAGCGCGTGCTCCACCTGTCCCATATGTTCTTTCTGCTGCCGGTAGCTGTCCGAGAGGACAACACGGTCTTGACATTCCGCCTCAAATAATGTGCAGCGCTCGCAGGTTTCATTGACTTCAATATCCGAAATCGCCGGGTCGTCCCAAAATTTCACCGTATTCTTAAATTTGTCATCCAGAGCCAACCCCAGAGTGATACTCGAGTTCATACCTTCAGTTAAAACTAAAGGCCGGGCCAATGCAAAGTTGAAGAACCTATCCTGGTTTTGAAGAAATTTCGAACGTTGAGCAGCAATCATGATATTCAGCGCTCCCCCGTTCTTCTGACTTTCGACCAACTGTTTGAGCGCCCGTATCGATAACCAGCGCCGGCAATAGTGCTCGCTTAAACCCACTCCGTAAGGCAATCGGACCGGCGACATATTCAACACTTTCGTGAGATTGTAGCTATCTCGGCCGGAGCGATTATAAAACCGGAGATAGTACATCTTGTGAAGCCCGAAAAGTTTCGGGAGTAACTGGCTCAAACGATACAGAAACATCTCCGGTGTTGCATCATATTTTTGCATGATATTTAAAAACTCTTGTCCATTCCACCGCGGCAAATCAAAAAAACCAGCTAAATCTTCTTGTAAGCGATCACGGTACATCAGCACCGCCCCGGCAAAATAAGAAGCTTTAAAATTACTTAAAACCTGCTCAAAAGATTCGACTTGAATCCATGAAGAGGTTTTGGAACGTTCTTTTAAATCAAGATGGCAAAAAGCAATTTCTTTGACAATATTAAACGCTTTTTGTATTGGCAGCAGGTTGGCATTGATAAACAATTTCTGTGGCTTTCCGTCAATCCATACAGAACGAAACTCCCTAAGTTGGCGATGATGCTCGAAAGTTGTCTCGTGTAAATCATAGCCGTACTTTTCCGTGAGAAGCGAACGTAACTTTTGCGTGTCTTGCGGAGGTTCGGTCTTGAGGTTGTGCTCGCGAACAAAAGCCAACGCGGCGTCTTCGATATCTTCAAAATAATTGTGATGCATAATTTGGTAAGAACGTAGCGCAGCCAACAGGAAATGCTCGACTTGCATGTTATAATTCTGAGCGATTTCAAGAAAAGTGCGGATAAAAGCGCCAGCCTTGCCCGGCGAATCCTTCACCAAGTCCAGCAAGCTCGTGGGTTCGATATCGAACAAGTGGAATGGAAAGCCCTTGATAAAAGGAGAGTCTAAAATTGTGGTGAAGGTATCGAGGTCCTCATCCACCTTGAGAGAAACCAGCTCATCAAAAGAAATGTCCAGCGCTTTTGAGAGCAGCATGATTTTTTCCGGCTTCGGATATTTCTTCCCTTTCTCGATTTCGCTTAAAAACGATATCGAGAGATGGGTCTTTGTGGCCAATTCCTTGAGAGTATACCCCTTTTTGTGACGGAACTGCCGCAGTTTCAGACCCAATATCAATCTTAAATTCTCACCATTCATCTGAACCCTCGATAACTCTGAACGAAAACTCGACCATTTAACCCTGACAGAGTTTTTCAACAAAACTCTTTGGAAAAAAGAAAAACGAACGATAACTACAATATTATTATTCTATCCAATAACAGCCAATATAGGACAAAAAGCCGGCTTGTGCAAAACATTTTTTCACTTTTAGCGAATTTTTACGCAATTTACGCCAATTGAAAATAAATATATTCTGCGTAATTATTATTTTAGCGTAATTTCGCTTGACTTTTGTGTTTCGCTTGTTTATCTTCTCCTTAACACTACTTTCACTGTCGTGTTAATTAAGGGTGAGTTTAACAATCAGGACTGAAACGAAAACAGGAGACCTCAGAAAAATGCACGGAATCGAAGTTCTTGGCGCCGGGACGCCGGAGTTTGATCAAATTCTCACACACGAGGCGCTTGAATTTCTTGCAAAATTGCAGCGCGAGTTCTCTAGGAAACGCAGCGAGCTACTCGAACGCAGAATAACGAGGCAGGCTGAAATCGATAACGGGACGCTGCCGGATTTCCTGCCGGAAACCGCACGCATTCGAAATGACGCCACCTGGAAAGTCGCGCCCATACCGGATGACTTGCAGAAACGGCACGTTGAAATCACCGGACCAGTGGATCGTAAAATGATGATCAACGCTCTGAACTCAGGGGCTGAGATATTCATGGCCGACTTTGAAGACGCCAACTCCCCCACCTGGCACAACGTGCTGCAAGGTCAAATCAATCTTCGCGACGCCATCGACGGTTCGATTTCATTCACCAATCCGGATGGCAAGCGCTATCTATTAAATGAAGAAACCGCCACACTCTTGGTCCGGCCACGAGGCTGGCACCTCAACGAAAAGCATGTTTTCGTGGATGGCAAACCCATTTCCGGTTCGCTCTTCGATTTTGGCCTTACCTTTTTTCACAACGCGAAAAGATTAATTGAAAACGGCAGCGGGCCTTATTTTTATCTGCCAAAATTAGAAAGCCATTTGGAAGCGCGCCTTTGGAACGACGTCTTCAACATGGCGCAAGATGAAATCGGCATCCCGCGCGGATCGATCAAAGTCACGGTTCTCATCGAGACGATCTTAGCGGCATTCGAAATGGACGAAATCTTGTATGAGCTGCGCGAGCATATCGCCGGGCTCAATGCCGGCCGCTGGGACTACATTTTCAGCGTGATCAAAAAATTCAGAAATCATCCCGAATTTCTGCTCCCGGACCGGGGAGAAATTACCATGACCGTGCCGTTCATGCGGGCGTACACCGAACTGCTGGTCAAGACCTGTCACAATCGCGGCGCCCATGCTATTGGCGGCATGGCAGCTTTTATTCCGAGCCGGAAAGACCCGCACATCAATGAAGTCGCTTTAGCGAAAGTTCGCGAAGACAAGATCCGCGAAGCCGGCGACGGCTTTGACGGCACCTGGGTGGCGCACCCGGATTTAGTGGCGATCGCGCGCGCGCCGTTTACCAAAATCCTGGGCCAACGGGCGCACCAAAAAGAGCGCTTGCGAGAAGACGTTCACATGACAGCCGGCGACCTTTTGCATGTCACCGTCGAAGGGGGACAGATTACCGAAGACGGCGTCCGTAAGAATATCAATGTCGCGCTGCTTTACCTGGAATCCTGGCTGCGAGGGATCGGCGCTGCCGGCATCTACAATTTGATGGAAGATGCGGCAACCGCTGAAATTTCACGCTCCCAGCTCTGGCAGTGGCTGAACCATGAGGAAGCGATTCTGTCGAACGGCGGAAAAATAACGCCTGACTTATTCCAACAGTTCTTGCCCCAAGAACTCGATAAAATCAAAAATCTGGTTGGCGAGACTCCTTTTTCGAACGGCAAGTTCGACACCGCCGCTCGCCTTTTGGAAAAACTGGTCATGGGAGAGAAATTCAAAGAATTTTTGACTCTCGAAGCTTATGAATACCTAACCTGAAAAGGAGAGACGATCATGTGTACGCATCGAAGCACCACAGAGATTCAACAAAGCTGGGACAAGGATCCGCGTTGGACCGGTATCAAACGTCCTTACACGCCGGAGGATGTAGACCGGTTACGCGGCACGGCCAGGATCGAATATTCATTGGCCCGCATGGGCGCCGAAAGACTTTGGAAGATGCTGCACTCAGACGACTACCTTCCGGCCTTAGGCGCTCTGACCGGCAATCAGGCCATCCAGCAAGTAGAGGCAGGTCTGAAAGTGATCTATCTCAGCGGCTGGCAGGTTGCGGCGGACAACAACACCGCCGGTCAAATGTATCCGGACCAAAGCCTCTACCCGGCGGACAGCGTTCCCAACGTCGTTCGCAGAATCAACAACGCATTTATGCGCGCCGACCAAATCCAAAAGTCCGACGGCCGGAAAAACGGGCCTTACTGGTTTGCCCCTATCGTCGCTGATGCGGAAGCCGGATTTGGCGGTCCGTTAAACGCTTTTGAGATCATGAAAGCGATGATCGAAGCCGGAGCCGCCGGCGTCCACTTCGAAGATCAGCTTTCTTCGGCGAAGAAATGCGGGCACATGGGAGGCAAGGTTTTGGTGCCTACCAAAGAAGCGATTCAAAAATTGGTGGCCGCCAGACTCGCCGCAGATGTGTTGGATGTTCCGTCCATCCTGATCGCGCGTACCGACGCCAACGGCGCCTTTATGCTGACCAGTAATGTCGACCCATATGACCGGGAGCTGCTCACAGGCGAACGCACCAACGAAGGCTTCTTCCGCATTCGCGGCGGTATCGGCGCAGCCATCAAACGCGGCTTGGCTTACGCGCCTTACGCCGACATGATATGGTGCGAAACCTCCAAGCCGGATCTCGGCGAAGCGCAAAAATTTGCAGAGGCTATCCACGCGGAATTTCCAAACAAACTTTTGAGTTACAATTGTTCTCCTTCCTTCAACTGGTCGGGCAATTTGGATAAAAAAACCATCGCGACTTTTCAGAAAGAATTAGCAGCGATGGGTTATAAATTTCAATTTGTGACTTTAGCGGGATTTCATGCGCTTAACCTGGGCATGTTCGATCTCGCCCGCAGTTATAAAGAGGAAGGAATGGCTGCCTACTCCCGTTTCCAGGACCTGGAGTTTGACCGGGAGCGCGGCAACGGTTACATGGCCACCACTCATCAACGGTTTGTCGGAACGGGCTATTTTGATATCGTTGCACAGAAAATTGTCGGCGACGATTTGTCGACTGGAGCGCTATCGGGTTCAACCGAAGAAGAACAGTTCGAGAAAACGGCGGCATAACTCCTCTCCGCCAACGGAGTGCAACGCTTTAGCGTTGCAGTTTTCATCGAAACAAAGCAAAACTAAAGTTTTGCACTCCAAAACCTCTCACGCCATAGATATTTACCATGTAAGACACAAACCCTGACATCGTTATAGATATCACAACCTCAACGAATAATTTGCATTTTATCCCTTTACGTTGTATAATATTAGTCCATGAAAAAAACCATTTCTATACAAAAAAGGGAGTTTGCAGATGAGCGAACATTTAGTTTTTAAACCGGCTGAAGAAGTCTCACAAAAAGCTCATATCAAATCTTTGGATCAATACCGGGATATGTATAGAGAGTCCGTGGAAGACCCGGCCGGATTCTGGGGGAGAATTGCGCAGCGGCTCCATTGGTTTAAAAAGTGGGACAACGTGGTTGATTTTGATTTTGTGAACGCGAACATCAAATGGTTCGAGGGCGGCAAGCTCAACATCAGTTACAACTGCTTGGATCGACATGTTGAAGCTGGACATGGCGAGCATATCGCGCTTATCTGGGAAAGCAACGACCCAAACGAAACCCAAACCTTCACCTATGAGCAGCTTTTGCAAGAAGTGCAAAAGTTCGCAAATGTCTTGAAAGCAAACGGCATTCAAAAAGGCGACCGCGTCTGCATCTATCTGCAAATGATTCCTCAGCTCCCGATCTCGATGCTGGCGTGTGCGCGAATCGGGGCGGTTCACTCGGTGGTTTTCGGGGCTTTTAGCGCGGATTCGCTGCGCGACAGAATCAACGATTCCTCGTGCAAAATCCTCATCACGCAGGATACCGGATTCCGCGGCCAGAAAAACGATATCCCCATGAAAGCGAACGCCGATCAAGCGGTCAAAGAATGTCCCTCCATCGAAAAAATCGTGGTCATTAAAAGATCCGGCCAGGAGGTGAATATCCAGAGCGGCCGGGATATTTGGTGGCATGAGGCTATGGATACGGCAGGCGCCCACTGTCCGCCCGTGGAGCTGGACGCCGAGGATCCGTTGTACATCCTTTACACCTCCGGCTCGACCGGCACCCCCAAAGGCGTTTTGCACACAACCGGCGGTTATTTGGTGTATACGTCGTTCACGCATGAAATGATCTTCGATTATCACGAAGGCGACATCTATTGGTGCGGGGCAGATATCGGTTGGGTGACCGGACACTCTTATATCGTATACGGTCCGCTGGCAAACCGGGCGACGTCCGTCATGTTCGAAGGGATTCCGACTTACCCGGATTTTGGCCGATTTTGGCATGTCATCGAAAAGCACAAAGTCAATATTTTTTACACCGCGCCGACAGCCATTCGCGCCTTGATGAAAGAAGGCGACAGTTGGCCGAACAAATACGACCTCTCCTCGCTGCGTATTCTCGGTACGGTCGGAGAGCCGATAAAACAGCCGGAATGGTTGTGGTATCACAAAATTATCGGCAAAGAAAACTGTCCTATCGTCGACACTTGGTGGCAAACCGAGACCGGCGGCATTTTGATCACGCCGCTGCCCGGGGCAACTGCGACCAAACCCGGGGCCGCAACCCTGCCCTTCTTTGGCGTGCAACCCGCCATTTTAGACGAATCCGGCAACGAGCTTGAAGGACCGGCGCAGGGCTACCTGGTGATCAAAGCTGCCTGGCCTTCCTTGATGCGCACGGTTTACGGCGACCACGAACGTTTCCGGCAAATTTATTTTGACCGTTTTCCCGGCTACTACCTGACCGGCGACGGCGCTCGCCGGGATGAAGACGGCTATTATTGGATTACCGGACGCATGGACGACGTGCTCAATGTCTCAGGTCACCGCATCGGTACGGCCGAAGTTGAAGGCGCCATCGGACAGGCGCATGGAGTGGCAGAAGCGGCCGTCGTGGGTTTTCCGCACGACATCAAAGGCGAGGGTATTTACGGCTTTGTGACGCTGATGACCGGAGAAGATCCAAGCGAAGAAGTTAAGACCGGTATTATCAGCTCCGTCAGAAAAATTATCGGTCCGCACGCCACCCCCGATAAAATTCAATTCACCCCTGCGCTTCCGAAGACGCGTTCGGGGAAAATCATGCGGCGTATTTTGAAAAAGATCGCAGCCGGCGATGTCGAGAGCCTTGGAGACACTTCGACCTTAGCCGATCCAACCGTCGTCGACGACTTGTTAGAAGGACGCCGATAAAATCCACAAAATCTCAAATCCCAAATCCCAATCTTCCAAACGATCCTCTGTTTTGGCGAGATTGGGATTTTATCACTGAGTTGCAATGAATGGAACACGGATTGAACGGATTGTCACGGATTGGTTTTGGATGAAAACCAATAAAATCATGAGCCACACAAGTCACATTGCACTGACTTCGACACATTCCGTTAATCCTAATCCGTTCAGATCCGTTAAATCCGCGCCATCCGAGTTCTATTTTTTTGCTCTTTTTTGCAAAACTATAATTGGTAAGACTACAACACAAACCTGTTTTGAACAATAAGCGGAGGAAACAAAACAATGCCCTCCCCAAACGACAAGCCGTGCGACTACGACTTAAAATCTATGAAGAGTCCGTATCTATCCGGGGCCGCCCTGAAGCTGGTCGTGGCTTTACTGGAAAGCCCGCTGCGGAAGCTGCTCACAGGCAAGCTGTTAAAAGACGCCGGCATCCAATCGCTGCGTGAAAAAAATATCGATGAAGCGCCGACTCCCAATCCGCTGCACTTCACGGGCCGATTTGCAGCAAAGGGAGGTTCGGTTCCGGTTGAACAGCACCCCGACCAAAAGAACGCTTCTGCCAAAGGATTTCGTTTCTCCGGCGTCTTTGACTACTGTGAGGCGTATCGTCAGGGCCGAGTCACACCTACGCAGGTCGGCGAGAACGTTTTGAATGCCATCGAAGCGAGCAATGCAGCCGCCCCGCCGCTAAGAGCCATCATTGCCGTCAATCGCGACGATGTTCTGAAACAAGCTGAAGAAGCCGGCCGGCGTATCCGCGACGGTGAGGCGTTGAGTGTGTTCGACGGCGTCCCGGTCGCGGTGAAAGACGAGCTGGACATGCTCCCGTATCCAACCACGGTCGGAACAATTTTTTTGGGGAAAAAGCCGGCGCTGGAAGACGCCTCGGTTGTCACTCGACTGCGAGCTGCCGGAGCGCTTCTCATCGGCAAAGCCAACATGCATGAGATTGGCCTGGGCGTCACCGGTCTCAATCCTCATCATGGGACCGCACGCAATCCGTACAACCCAGCGCATTATACCGGCGGCAGCTCGAGCGGTCCGGCGGCAGCCGTGGCGGCCGGCCTGTGTCCGGTCGCGATTGGCGCCGATGGCGGCGGCTCCATTCGTATCCCTTCTGCATTTTGCGGTTTAGTGGGACTCAAGGCCACGTTTGGACGTATCAGTGAATACGGCGCTGCGCCCTTGTGCTGGAGCGTGGCCCACATCGGTCCCCTGGCTGTCAATGCTGTGGACGCCGCTTTGACATACGGCCTAATTGCCGGCCCGGATCCGAATGACCCGGCATCGTTACACCAGCCAGATCCGGAGCTCACGGGCTGGAATCAGCTCGATTTAAGCGATCTTAGACTCGGGGTCTACCCGCAATGGTTTGAACACGCCGATTCTGAGCTGGTTGTCACCTGTCAAAAAATGCTGACGGAATTCGAAAATTTGGGAGCCAAAATCGAGGAAATCGCCATTCCTGAATTAGAGTCCGGCAGAGTGGCCCATATCATCTCTATTGTAGGGGAAATGAGTCAAGCACAAAAACAGCATTATGAGAGCAATCGCCGCGCTTACGGGTTAGACGTCCGGCTGAACATGGCGCTGGCGCGCCAGTTGACGGCGCGAGACTACGTACAAGCTCAACGTATCCGGACGCGATGTATCGCCCATTTCAAACACGCTTTTGAAAAAGTAGATGTCATTCTCACTCCGGCGAGCGCGGTTCCGGCGCCGGCAATTCCAGCAAAAGCCCTGCCGGACGGCGATTTAGATCCGCAGTTATCTGCTGAAATCATGCGCTTCGCGCCCCCGGCGAATTTTACCGGGTTTCCGGCAATTTCATTTCCTGCCGGATATACTGCCGCAGGGCTGCCTATCGGCATGCAAGCCATGGGACGCGCCTGGCAGGAGAAAATCTTGTTGCGCCTGGCCTTTGCCGCTGAGAACTTCGTGGAGAGAAAAAAGCCGCAAATATTTTATGATATCTTGAATCCAGCGCGGCAAAGCCGCACTGTGGCAAACGTGAAACGTGAGATGTGAAACGTGCCTCTCAACATGGTGTGTT
>JBHHWX010000178.1:0-10571 GCA_046756745.1 bacterium
CAATTTATTCGAAATTTTTTTCTTCTACCTTGCCCACATTTTTCTTAACCCAAAACGACTCGTTCACGTTCGTTCGTTCCAATCGCTTGAGAATCATATTGATTCTTGCGACGACTTCCTTGACGTGGAGGGGTTTTATCATATAATCCTTCACACCGGAACGAAGGCTTTTGAGACGATCTTCCAAACCACGCCGATTGGTTAAAAATATCAGAGGGATTGAGGATGCGATAGGGTCTTTCTGTAATTTTTCCAGGAGACGAAATCCATTCATTCCCGGAAGATCAACTTCGGCAACGATAACATCGGGTCGGTTGGTTAAGATCGATTCCCAAGCTTTGATACCGTCGTTAATGGCATTGACTTTGAAATCGGATGATTCCAAACTTTCTTTTAGAATTTGTAAGTTCTTTGGGTCGCCGTCAATGACCAAGATATCTCGTTTACTCATATTCCGCTTCGTACTACCATTTTTGTTAAGTCTCAAACCCTAACTAATTATCGCAATTAATTACAGGTTTGTTAAGTTATTTGCTATAACATTAACTTAAATAAATATAAATAAAAAGGAACCCCCAGTCAAGCTAATTTTGCGCTATCAAAA
The DNA here is from genome assembly GCA_046756745.1 of bacterium. Classification (GTDB taxonomy): domain Bacteria; phylum Zhuqueibacterota; class Zhuqueibacteria; order Oceanimicrobiales; family Oceanimicrobiaceae; genus JBHHWX01. The sequence goes on from JBHHWX010000178.1 coordinate 605, forward strand.
CAAAAGGCCAGTGAGTCATTTCGATAAACACTGGCCTTAAGGGAAAGGGGATGGGTTTAGATTAAATCTAAACTTTTAGATAATTCATTAATCGAACACTTTTTTAGTCTCTAAACCTCGCACTAAGTTGATAATCCTGGATGAAATCGGTTTATTTAATTCTGTACTTAGAATCTGGTGGAACATTCTTGCCTCGAAAAAAAGACGCCGACACCGATTACAACGGTTGATGTGATCAATAAATTGAGTCCTATACTCAAATTCGTTTTCTAAAACGAGTCGCTCTAACTCGTTAGCCATGAGGCATTTCTTGCATGTATGTATATTCATCGACCCCTCACTTGAGACTATCGTCCCGAATTCGACCATTTTTCCTTAAGGCTAATTCATTTGTTTAACCTCGCTTTTTATATACATACAATCACCTCATTTTTCGGAAAAATTACAGTAATTCAATAAGAGATTCTCTGAACCATTTTTTAATGAGCTTACCCAAATATTCAAAGATGGTTCGCTCTTCCGTCCGGTAAGCCTTTTGTGTCAACTCAGGCATATAACGACGAAGATGTTTAAAATAGGAGTCATATTTTTTACCCTGGCTTATATCATCCAAAATATCAGCCAGCGCTTGATAATAAACAGCCCCTTTCGTTTCGGAGATCTTGCTTGTGTTAACATATTGACTTTGAATTTTTTTCTTAATTTTTTTTAAGACCGCATACTTACGTTTTTCAATTTCTTTTATTTTGAGATCGTCTAACGGCGAGACGTCGTTGACTTCGGAAACGAGCCGATCTCGAGCCACTTCAAGATTGGTGGTCCGCATAATCCGCGCCACCATATCTAATGGCAGAAAGTTCTGATATTTTTCTTCGCTTTTTATCGCCATCAGCATTTTGCGTATACCTAGAGAGACCGGGTCCTTCGGATGGTACAGGTTCAAGTATTCGCCTCTTAAGGTCTTTTCCGGGATCGTCGGTTGAGTTTTCCGAAGATAGGCATAGTTTAAATTCCCATTCCCGTTCCCGTTTGTCTTGCCGTTTGCCTTGCCATACCCATTCCCGTTTGTGTTGCCGTTTTTATTGCGAGGAGAATGATGGCCGTTATGACTGACCCCGTTGCTTCTACCATTGTTTGAATGTTTTCCGTTATTAGGCGAGTAATTTTGCAGGGATAACCGGCCATTGCCATTTCTTAAATAGATGTACTCTCTTCCCATCTCTCGAAAAGACTCGAAATCCGATGAGCTCTTTATGGCGACTTTAATATTTCTAACAATTTTTGCCCCTTCAGGATCGCGCTCTTTAAATATTCGAGACAGCTCTTGTTTGGTTTTTTTAATAACAAGTCTTCTCAATAAGACCATAATCTCCACTTCGTCGAGATCTTCAATACTCGTTGAGTGTTGGCAAAAATATCTGTTAAATTGCACGAACTCGTTTTTTTCATCTCGCATGAAAAGTCCGGCAACACAATCCAACGCCAGATCCTCTAACTCACTTATGTTTTTGCCTCTCTCCCAGCGGATATGCTTACCAATGACCTCTTGGTATTTTAAATAGCTTAAAGATATCTTTTGGATTAAATTGACAAATTCGATGAGCTCAATTTCTTTGTAAGTGCCATTACAGATGGATGAAACGAGTTGTGGTAAGTCTGATGTTTTAGCGATGGTGTTCATAGGCTCCCTTTTCCCTTTTAAAATGAGATGACTCTAACTAAGCAAAATGCATACCACCCTCATAATCCGTAAAATTTGCCTGAAACAGGCAAAGTACCATGCAAAATTGCTCTTTTAGGGAACCTGACATGTGTTTACCTGAAACAAATGTCTCATGCTGAGACTTGCGTTCGGTGGGTCCGTAATAAAAGAAAAAGATGGAGCTTTGAGAATTTTACAACAAATTGAGGTAAATTGAGGACACGAATCTATTTTTTTTTTACTACTTGATCATGGGGAGACCATACTTTTTGGCTTTTCGATAAATAGTGGCTCTGCCGATACCCAATTTCTTAGCGGTTTGGGAGATATTTCCTTCACATTCTAATAAAGCTTGGCGTAATGCTTCCTCCTCGAGTTTTTCTATCCAGCTTGAAAGTTTGTTGTCGGATTCATAAATTTTCTTTTCCCCTAACGAACGGATAGAAGTGGGTAAATCTTTTGCGGTGATTTCAGGAGGATTGGCCAGCACCACTGCGCGTTCGATAGCATTTTCTAATTCGCGAACGTTACCGGGCCAATGGTAAGCCATCAGTAATTGCAAAGCATCAGGCGAGATATTGTCGATTTCCTTTTCTTCCCGGGCTGAGTATTTCGTGAGGAAGTGAGCCGAGAGGAGCGGAATATCTTCTTTGCGCTCTCGTAACGCCGGGAGCTTTATGGGAAAAACCGATATCCTATAATATAAGTCTTCGCGAAATTCCTCTTTTTTAATCGCTTCCTCTAAGTTTTTATTGGTTGCTGAAATGATTCGCGTATCGACAGTAATGAGTTCATTACCGCCTACGCGTTCGAACTCTCTTTCCTGTAAAACACGTAAGACTTTGGCTTGTGTAGCTGGAGTCATCAACCCTATTTCATCGAGAAATATCGTGCCGTTGTGAGCGACTTCAAATTTGCCCATTTTTCTGTTGGTGGCGCCGGTAAATGAGCCCTTCTCGTGGCCGAACAACTCGCTTTCAAGTAAAGATTCCGGAAGCGCGCTGCAATTAACGGCAACAAAAGCATTGCTGCCTCTGCGTTTGTTGTGAAAATGAATAGCTCGTGCGATTAACTCTTTGCCTGTTCCGCTTTCTCCGATAATAAGTACGGTTACATTGCTATTGACGACTTTTTCCATGGCGCGGAAGACTTCCTGCATCACGCCACTTTGGCCGATAATGTTTTGAAATTGATATTTATCTTTTAATTCGCGTTTTAATTCATCGACTTCTTTTTTAAGGGAGGAATTGATGAGAGCATTGCTGACCGTGATGAGCAGGCGATCGCTCGCAAAAGGCTTGGTGATGAAGTCATAAGCGCCCAACTTCATGGACTGCACGGCTTTTTCGATAGTACCGTGCGCTGACATCATGACAACCGGAACGAGAGGTTCTTCTTCCTTGATACGTTTTAATGTTTCGATACCGTCGATTCCCGGCATCTGAATATCGAGTAAAACCAAGTCCGGTACCGATTCCCGAATAGTTTTAAGACAGGCTTCGCCATTTGTAGACGTTTTTATTTCGTAGATTTTTTCCTTCCGCAAGTTGATTTCGATCATCTTGCAGATGTTTTTGTCGTCATCTACAACTAAAATCGAGCGCTTTGGTGCTCTCCTGCTCACATCACTCTCCGGGTGTTCTTATGACACAATATTAGAATAAATATAAATTACGTCAAAAGTAAAAAATATCGTTTAAATTAGCAAGTTTTTTTTAAAATATAATGTTTTTTCTAAACTTGAGTACGAAAATCATTTTAACTCTTCTCTAACTCTTGACTTCGTCTATCGCAAACATTATATTTTAAATTATGAAACGCCACCTGTTTTTTTGTTTAAGCATTCTTGTGTTATCCTCTTGCAAGCAAAACGAAAGCGAGCTTGTCCAATTACTCAGGTTGGAAGATCGACGGCTTTCCTGTGACAGTCTTTCGCTTTTTCTGCAAAATCCACAACCACGGATCCGGGCCCGGGCTGTGCAATCGCTTGGGAAGTTGCAAGACCAACTCTGTGTCGACATGCTCCTCCCCATGTTCAAAGACCAGGATGTGGGGGTACGCTTAGAAACAGCATTTGCCTTAGGTCAAATAGGCCAGCCGGTCCAGGAATTGCTCATAGAACATTTTGGTGACGAACCTTCGATTGACGTCAAGCGGCGTTTAATAGAAGCTTTGGGTAAAGTTGGCGATCAGGTTGCGACCTCCTTTATCATGCGGCTATACCATGCCGAGGAGACAGCATTGCGTGCCGAGGCAGCGTTGTCCACAGGCAGAATGGCGCTCAGAGGAGTGACGGATTCTACGATGACCGATTCCCTTGCAACATTATTGACTGACAAAGAGCCGGAGGTGAGATGGAAGGCGTGTTATTCACTTATGCGTATCGCATCCGGACGGCATGTCCCTGCCCTTGTAAAGGCCTTAAGGGACGAAGATTCACGCGTACGGATGTTTGCGGTTCAAGCGCTCGGTAATTTGAAAGAAGTTTCCGTTTTAGAAACTCTTGGAAGCATTCTCAGAAAAGATCCGGATTGGCGCGTGAGAGTCAAAGTGGCTCATGCGCTGTCAAATTATCCGCTGAGCTCAGTCGCAAATTACCTGAGCCTGCACAATCAAGGAGCACACTGTCGCAAAGCCATCATTCAAACGATCGGGCAGAGCGTCCAAAATGAACCGAAAGGATTTCAGCCCAACAACCGGGAACATAATTTAGCGAAGCATCAATTACAGCAAGGATTCGTTTTCCCACAAACCAAAGACGAGCAGGAAGATACAGAGCCTGACCTGTGGCCGGCCTCTGAGATAGGCGCGGCCCTGATTTCTTATGCACAATTATTAGGTCCGGAGTCATTGGATGTTCTCCGCCGGTTTGCTGATTTCCCGAACCCTAAAGTGCAAGCCCGGGCCATGCAAGCATGTGGAGAGGTCCATTCTCCGAAAGCCGTCCGTATTCTCGAAGGTCATTACCCAAGAGCGTCCTCTCTTGTGAAAATTGCGATTTTGCAGGCCTTTACAAAACTCAGCAAGTTTACAACTCCACGTTTATACTTGAATGCGCTGCGAGAAGACGATCATGTTTTAGTCGCTTTGGCTGCACATGGATTGAGCCAGGATTCTTTAAAAAACAAGATTTACGCACAGCCCATCATCGACGCCTATCAACGATTGCCGAAGCCGGTTGACGCAGAATCGGCGAACATGATTTTTGAAGCTCTCGGTAAAATTCGGGATAAAAAAGCGGTCCCAACGCTCACCGAGGCATTAAAAATTCCAGATAAGCCTTTGTCCATTGCGGCAGCAAAAGCTTTACAACAGATCACCGGCGAGGATTACAGTCAAAAAATTACGGCGTTCACTCAGCCACATCATGATTTTTCCAATGCAGATATTTCAAAGCTGCAAGCGGCAAAAGCCCTTATTAAGACAAACATAGGGACGATTGAGATCAAGCTGTTCGTCGAAGAGGCGCCTCTGACAGTTTTGAATTTTGTAAGGCTCACCGAAAAAGGGTTTTATGATCGCTTGACCTTTCATCGAGTCGTTCCTAATTTTGTCATTCAAGGCGGTGACCCCAGAGGAGATTCCTGGGGATCCCCAGGTTATAGCATTCGATCGGAATTTAATTCAAGACCCTTTCTGCGCGGGACCGTTGGAATGGCAAGCGCGGGTAAAGATACTGAAGGCTGTCAGTTTTTCATCACACATTCCGAGCAGCCCCGTCTCGATGGCCGCTATACAGTGTTTGGACAGGTTACCTCTGGTATGGAAGTAGTCGACGCCATTCAGGAGGGCGATGTCATGGAGCTGGTTACGATTAAAAGATAGAAGCCAACGATCTGAGCTCCTTACGGATAATCATCTGTGCATGCCTTTTATCTTCTTCGTGATTGACCGAGACCTGTCCTTTTTTGTCATTCCGAGCGAAGGGAGGAATCTGTAAACCTGTAAATTTCAGTGGTATTCAGATTTCTCGCTTCGCTGGTAAGAACATGAATATGTTCTTACTGAAAAAACGACGGCTGTAGTGTATACCTCGAAATGATACGAATGGACGTGTTTTCGGCCAATCATCACTTAATACTTACAACCTTAAAACCGGAGGGAAACATGTTGTGTCACATCTATAAATTGGGTTTTGTATTCATTTTCACCGGGGTCATGATTTATTGTTCTCCGGAGAAAAACTCGGAGTTTATGAATCATAACAGCTTTGACCCCTCTAAATCCGACGCCAAAGCGATCCAAATTGTCAACGAAATGTGGCAGGCTTTGGGAGGCAATGATAACTGGAACCGAGCTCGCTATCTGAGTTTCCGGTGGATTATTGAACAAGACGGAAATCCTCTCGTCGATCGCCGGCACGACTGGGACCGGGACAGTAACCGGTATCGCGTCGAAGGAACCAATCGCAAAGGGCAGCGCTTTGTAGGAATCTTCAATACGCAAACAAAGGACGGCGAGGTTTATTTGGATGGCGGCAAGGTGACCATCGATTCTACAAAAAACCAAATGCTCAAAAACGCTTACCGGAGTTTTATTAACGATAGCTACTGGCTGCTCATGCCGCATAAGCTCAATGACCCTGGTGTTATTTTAAGCTACGAAGGTGAAAAAGAGCTGAACGGCCAGAGTTACGATGTGATCAAAGTCACGTTTGAAAATGTCGGTCTGACTCCTGGAGATATGTACTGGGCGTATATCGATAAAACCGACCGTCTGATGCACAAATGGGAATATATACTGGAACGTTACCCGCAGGATCGTGAGCCCTCAGGCGCTTGGTGGAAAGATTGGCAACCGTTCGGCGGCGTTCAACTCGCGATGAATAGAGAAATCGAGGGCCGTGATGTGCGTATCTATTTTAAAGATGTGGTTGTGTCGCCGGAAGTAGATGAAAGCGTTTTTGAATTAACCGGGAAAACTTTTTAGACATGGCTACCCAATAAGATTCGTGTCTTCGCGAGAAGAAACCAAAAAGCAGAAGAAAACATGAAAAGAATAAACATTGCCACAGGCACTAAATGGGAACCGATCGTGGGCTATTCGCGGGCCGTGAGAATTGGAAATCACGTTCATGTTTCCGGTACCACGGCCACAGATGAAGACGGCAGTATCGTCGGTGGCAACGACCCGTACGCTCAAGCGCTGCACGTGCTCAAGAACATCGAGTCTGCTTTGTTGAAAGCGGGAGCGAATCTGAAAGACGTCGTCCGTACACGCATTTACGTAACAAATATCGACCGTTCAATACAAACTTATCCATGACAAAGTTTCAGCAATTTCAAATATTAGACATCTTTACAGCAGAGTTCAACGAATCTAAAATCACGAATTTAGGAGGGTGGAGCCATGAAGCCGCGTTTGCATTCCTGTTTGTCTTATCTTATTCTCATACTCATTTTTGTAATCCCAGCCACTGCCTCTGAAAAGGGAGAAAAAGCCGAAGACTCTTGGACTCCGGATCTCAGCATGAAATTTAAATCGATTCGCAGTACGGCAGTTTCTCCGGATGGCAAGTGGATCGCCTACGTGGTTCGCGAGCCGGTAATGGAAGACGAAAAATCCGAGTACTTGAGCCACATCTGGCTGGTGTCTGCGGATGGCAAAATTAACGTGCCGTACACGCGCGGCGAAAAGTCTGCCTCCAATCCGTCTTTCTCGCCCGATGGCGCCTACCTCGCGTTTACGTCGTCACGCACTAAAAAAAATCAAGTTTGGGTCATGCGCGTCATGGGCGGCGAAGCCGAGCAAATCACCCATGCCAAATCCGGCGTGGCCTCGTACCGCTGGTCGCCGGATGGCCGGACCATCGCCTACACCATGAAAAATCCGGAGACCAAAGACGAGGAGAAAGCCAAAAAGGAGAAACGGGATGTCATTCTCGTCGACCGGAATTTTAAGTATAATCATCTTTATAGCATCACGTTCGAGAAAGATGAAAAGGGCGAACGCCAAAGCCAGCGCCTCACTTCCGGAGATTTTCATGTCGCCAGCTTCGATTGGGCACCGGATGGAAAAACCCTGGTCTTCGCGCACCAGCCGGACCCGCGCATCAATACCGGATTTCGAAGCCGAGACATCTCGATAGTACCCGCAGACAGCGGAGCGGTAACGGCGCTGGTAAAAAGGCCGGGCGTGGATAACAATCCGAAATACGCACCGGATGGGAAATGGGTGGCATTCATTTCCAACGGCGGCACACCGCAGGAAATCGGCTTGCGCGACGTTTTTATCGTTTCCGCTTCCGGGGGCGAGCCGAAGAAGTTGGCGGATACACCCGACCGCAACGCCCGCGGTCTGACCTGGGCAAGGGATGGCAAACGCCTTTTCGTTTCCGAGGCGTTTCATACCACCACGCAACTGTTCTCCCTGCCGGTCAACGGAGCGGCGCCCACACAGGTTACCGGTGGCGACGGCGTGTTCGGCGCCTTTTCTTTTGCGCAAAATGCCGAACGCATCGCCTATGCCTTTCAAAACCTGACGACCCCGGTCGACGTGTATACTTCGCCGCTGAAGAAATTCAACATGACCAAACTCACGGACATCCACAAAAACGTTCCCAAACCAAAAATGGGCCGCACCGAATGGCTCACTTGGAAATCCAAAGACGGATTGCAAATCGAAGGCCTGCTGACTTATCCGGTTCATTACGAAAAAGGCCGGCGCTACCCGTTGATTTTGAACGTGCACGGCGGACCGGCAGGGGTTTACACACAGTCTTTCACTGGCAATCCGGGCATTTACATGATCCAAACCTTTGCGCAAAACGGCTATGCGGTGTTGCGCGGCAACCCACGGGGCAGTACCGGCTACGGCAAAGACTTTCGCTACGCTAATTTCAAAGATTGGGGCTACGGCGATTTCGAAGACATCATGTCCGGAGTCGACAAGGTGATCGAAATGGGGGTGGCGCATGAGGACAGCTTATGTGTGATGGGTTGGAGCTACGGCGGTTACATGACGTCGTACGTAGTGACCAAGACCCATCGCTTTAAAGCCGCCAGCATGGGCGCCGGGCTGCCCAACTTGGTGAGTATGGTTTCTACAACCGACATTTCGAATTACTTGGTGGCCCACATGGGCTCGGAGTTTTGGGAGGATTACAAAACCTACGAAAAGCACTCCGCCATATATCATATCAAAAACGTCACAACGCCGACTCAGATAATTCACGGCGCCAAGGACTTACGGGTGCCTTTCACCCAAGGCCAGGAATTCTATGTCTCCCTGTCGCGTTTGGGCGTGCCCACCGAGATGATCGTGTATCCACGCACGCCGCACGGTCCGCGCGAACCGAAATTTTTGATGGACGTCACTCCGCGGATTTTGAAGTGGTTTGACAAGCACCTGGGACGGACCGAAAAGAAAGTGGAGTTGACGGGAAAAGAGGATTGATCCCCTGATTTTTGGTTAGGGCGGAGACTGTGTGCCGCTGGGGATTCCATGGTAAGCTCGGTATGTGGGGTTAAAAATCGCCCTATAAACTTGGCCGAAAACTCCAAGCTTACTTGCCGAAGACGTCTCGCCGAGGGCTTCTCGGCACAGACTTCAGGGCAAAAACGCCCGGCGGGACGCCTTCGCTGAGAAAATATGCCAAGCTCGTCGGGATTTACCCACGTGCTCGTCAATCATAGAATTCCCGACGGGAAGTCACCGGCAGATTGTATTCGTTTGGGGAGATGACAATGAAGGAGAAAAATTACCGTAGGAGTTTTTTTTGCAGAAGTTCTCCGAGGTCTCTCCTTGCATCGAGTACACAATGAATAAACACGCGGTGGGAAATGACCTGGTAGATGATTCGGTAAGGCTTGTAATGAATCTCCAGATAATCATAAACTGCGACTCTCTCTAGCTCTGGTGGAGTATGACCTCTATTTGGCAATTCAGAGAGACTCAGACAAGTCGCTTCGAGATTTTCGAGAAGCTTCTCTGCACGGGAGATTGAGTCATTTTTAGCGACGTATTGATAAATTTCAAATAGATCATCTTCTGCGTCCGTGATTAGATGAACGTGATATTTCATGATGGCTTCTGAGGTTTTTTGATACGCTTTCGCACATCGGAAAACGCACTCTTTGCAGATTTGAACCGGCCGGCTTTTAGACTTTTGCTGGTTTGAGCCAGAATTTTGAGTAGCGCAAGGCTGTCTTGAGTTTGTTCATAAACTCGCACATCTTGCAAAATAACCTTTGCTTCTCCGTTCTGCGTAATCACCAAGGTTTTCTGATTTGCTGACACATCACGGATTAATTCAGATGCATGAGC
>JBHHWX010000179.1:0-10535 GCA_046756745.1 bacterium
CATTAATCCAATAATCCACTGTTTTTTAATAGCTTTCGGCCTGTTAGCAGCCAAATGGTCAATACAGTTCATGAATAATGCAGGTTAATGAATCAACCAAATGGAGGAACCAAAAATGAGTCAAGCAGTCAGTTGTCCGATTTGTGACGGAAGCCTGAAATTGGAAGGCGACACGGTTCAGGGGGAATTGCTCGAATGCCCAGAGTGTGGTACGGAGTTAGAAGTCACCTCTATCGCGCCCTTTCAGGTTGAAGAGGCGCCTCAGGAAGAAGAGGATTGGGGAGAATAGCCTTGGTTCAGGTTTTGGATGCCACTCTGCGAGAGGGCGAACAAACCCCGGGCGTCTATTTTGACAGCCATATCAAATTAGCGATTGCCGACCTTCTCGACGAGATCGGAATCAATATTATCGAGGCCGGTCACCCTCTGGTCAGCAAGGACATCCATTTTGCAGTGAAGGCGATCTGCGAGCAGAACTTAAATGCATTGGTGGGAGCGCATTCCCGCTCTTTAGAAGAAGACGTCGACCGTGCGCTTGAAGCCGGAGTCGATTTTTTGGGTATATTCTATTGCGTTTCAGACGATAGACTCGCGCACGTGTATCAACGCGAGCTGAAATCCGCTATCGATCAGATAGTGAGGGTGATCGTCTATGCTAAGCAGCGTAACCCGAAATTAGTTTTACGGTACACACCTGAAGATGCCGTGCGCTCTGCCTTCCAAAACGTTGTCGACGCCTCAGTTGCGGCAGTGACGGCCGGTGCGGATATCATCAGTATCGCCGATACCACAGGTTATCTGATTCCGGGCACAGAGCGCAGCATGTACAATTATGTGGCCAGACTCAAGTCGGAATTGGCCGACCGCGACGCCTTCCCGAAGTTTGCCGTCCACTGTCACAACGATCGCGGTTTTGCGTTGGCCAATGCTCTCGATGGATATCGCGCCGGCGCTGAAATCATCGATGCGACGGTCCTGGGAATCGGTGAACGAGCCGGGATCGTGGATCTGGCGCAACTTTTGGTCGCCCTCTCTGAAGATTTCCACATTCCGAACTCATGGAATTTACATAAATTACCGGAGCTTTACGAGTTAGTCAGTCTGCACGCAAACATCCCAATCCCGGTTCATTTTCCAATCACCGGTATTAACGCATTCACCCATTGTGCCGGGGTTCATACCCACGCCGCTACAAAAAATCCGGCACATTACCAAAGCCTCGCTCCGCAGGTTGTGGGAAGAAAAATGGACGTTTCCCTGGACCACATGTCCGGGATATCCTCGGTGACTTGGGCTTTAGACAAAATCGAAATGATTTACGATCGGGAGTTAGCGTTAAAAGTATTAAAACAGGTCAAAGCTATCGGTCAAAAAGGACGGACTGTGAAAATGGGCGAATTGCCTTATCTTGTTGAATGGTGTAAAAATAACAATTGTAAAGGACAAGAATGAAACTCGGATTATTACACTCTCTCATTCGGAAAGAGGAAAAATATTTAATTGAGGAGATCCATTCCAGAAAGGATATCGAGCTGATTCTCATCGATGACCGGAATTTAATTTTCGCGCTGGGACAAGACGTTTTTGACGTCGATGTGGTGTTAGAAAGATGTATCAACCACTCCCGGGCATTACACGCGCTGAAGCTTTTCGAAAGCGCAGGCATCGCCTGTGTGAACACCTCGAACGTTGCGTTTATTTGCGGCGACAAACTGCTCACATCGGACAAGCTCGCGCTGCACAAAGTTCCGCAGCCGAAAGTGAAAATTGCTTTCACCGAGGGTTCTGCGCTGCAGGCGATCGAGGAGCTGGGTTATCCGGTGGTGCTCAAACCTGCGGTGGGCTCCTGGGGCAGATTATTGTCAAAAGTCAACGACCGCGACGCCGCAGAATCTATTTTAGAGCACAAAGCTATTTTGGGCACTTACCATCATTCGATCTTTTACATTCAAGAATATATCGAGAAAAAAGGCCGGGATATCCGGAGTTTTGTCATCGGCGATGAATGTGTCGCGGCTATCTACAGAAAGTCCGACCATTGGATAACCAACACAGCCAAAGGCGGCGTGGCAGAAAACTGTCCCGTTACCACAGAGCTGCGCGACATCTCATTACAAGCGGCCAGGGCCATCGGCGGCGGCGTCGTTGCTATCGATTTGTTCGAAACCGAAAGAGGGTTGATTGTTAACGAAGTCAACTATACCATGGAGTTCAAAAACAGCATTCAAACCACAGGAGTCAATATTCCAAAACTCATTTTAGATTATGTGACGAAAGTTGCCAGAGGGGGCCGGCGTGGATAAAATAACCGTCTCCATAGCCGGCGGGTCAGGATATACCGGCGGCGAGCTCATTCGTCTGCTTTTGTTCCATCCGCAGGTCGAGCTCAAACAAATCACCTCGGAAAGACTCGTGGGAAAGTTTGTCTTTAAAGCCCACCCGAATTTACGCAAAGTCACCCAGCTCAAATTCTCCTCTTTAACGGAATTGGACGCTTGTGATGTTTTATTCCTCTGCCTGCCGCACGGGGAATCAATGGCGAGGATGCCCGGGTTCAAATCCAAAGCAGACAGAATCGTCGATTTGAGCGGCGACTTTCGGTTGAATAGCGCAGTAGATTATGCCAAATGGTACAACCGCCCGCACACCTGCCCGGAGCTTCTCGGCGATTTTATTTACGGCATCCCGGAACTGCACCGCGTAGAGATGCAACGTGCGCGTTATATCTCAAGCGCCGGCTGCAACGCGACGGCGACCATTTTGGCGTTGTATCCTTTGTTCAAAAACCAACTGGTTCAGCTCGACAGAACCGTTGTGGAAGTCAAAGGCGGATCCAGCGAGGGCGGCAACTCCCCCTCGGAAGCCTCACATCACCCGGAAAGAAACGACGTGGTGAGATCGTACAAACCAACCCGGCACCGTCACAGCGCAGAGGTTGTGCAAGAGCTCGGTTTTGGGCAACAAATTCAGGTGCATTTCTCAGCTACAGCCTTAGGAATTGTGCGCGGCGTCCTGGCGACGTGCCACGTCTTTCTGAACGACAACCTCTCAGAAAAAGACGTTTGGAAGATTTATCGCCGGGAATATGGAAACGAGCCGTTCATTCGAATTGTGAAAGAAACCTCCGGCGCTTATCGCTTCCCGGAACCCAAGCTGCTTATCGGCTCCAATTACTGCGATATTGGCTTTGCCAAAGATCCGGAAAGCAGCCGCTTGGTGGTCATCGGCGCCATCGATAATCTTATGAAAGGCGCCGCCGGACAGGCGGTGCAGGCCTTTAACATCATGCACGGTTTAGATGAAACCACGGCGTTGGAATTTCCGGGGCTGCACCCGGTTTAGGGAGATAGGGACTAAGGGAGTAGGGGAGAGGGGAGAGGGGAGAGGGAAGAGGGGGGAGAGGGAAGAGGGGGGAGCACCCCAGTGCCCTATGCCCTATGCCCTACGCCCTACACCCTATGCACGGAATCAGGTATTTATAAAATCCAGGATTGAGTTAGAAATGCAAGTCGGATTCTTACATTCACTCATTCGACCGGAAGAAAAAAAGCTGCTGCAGGCCTTTCGAGCGCATCCGGACGTGGATCTGCTTTTGCTGGACGACCGCAAAATGGATTTCGATTTGCACGCCATCGAGTCTTCTCCGGATGTCGTGCTCAATCGCAGTATCAACCAAACCCGCGCTTTAAACGCAATACGATTGCTGGAGAGCTTCGGTATCCCGTGTATCAATTCCTCAGACACGGTCAACATTTGTGGCGACAAGCTTCTCACTTCCCTGACCTTACGCAAGCACAAGCTTCCGCAACCCGAAGTGCGGGTGGCCTTCTCTGAGTCGTCGGCGTTACGTGCGATGGAAAAGATGGGGTATCCGGTAGTTTTGAAACCGTCTGTCGGTTCCTGGGGAAGACTCTTGTCTAAGATCAACGACCCGGACGCTGCGGCGGCAATATTGGAACACAAAAAAATCCTGGGATCGTTCCATCACACGGTTTATTATATCCAAAAATATATCGAAAAAAAGGGGCGCGACATCCGCAGTATCGTCATCGGGGATGAATGTGTGGCAGCGGCTTACAGAACCTCGGAGCACTGGATCACCAATGCCGCACGGGGCGGGGTTTCCGTGTTATGCCCGCTCACCGATGAAATTGTCGACCTCTCGCTGAGAGCGGCCAAGGCCGTGGGCGGGGGGCTTGTCGGCGTCGACCTGTTCGAAACCGAAGACGGATATTTAGTCAATGAAGTGAATCACACCCTGGAGTTCAAAAGCTGCTCCGGCGTCAACGGGGTCGATATTCCCAAACGAATCGTTGATTTCGTTCTCGATCCCAGGAGTGACAGATCCCCGCATAAAACACAGGATTTGATAACCGCAGAAGTTCAAAAAAATACTAAAGAAAATCAGCCAGGGATGCACTCAGCACAGCAGAGCTGCAACCAAAATGGTTTAAACGCAAAGGTCGCAGAGAACCGCAGAGTTTAAAACGTAAACGTAATCAGTTTAAAGATTAAAAAGCAAAATTATTTTATGGCAAAATGATTTAAACCGGCAAAGAAACGAAGAAAAAATCTTCATCCGAGATGGCTTTGACTTCGACGCCATGAGTTGTCGACATTGTTTTTCCCGTCAATCATTTTGCCATTAAATTATTTTGCCATAATTTTGTCCACCAAAACTTTGCTAAGAAAATACGATGTTGTCGGCTTGTAGTATTGGATATCAAAAGGAGACCGTCACGGCATGTGCAGATTGCTGCGGGTAAAATCTGAAAGGGAATTTGAGATCGCCCGGCACCTGCGGCGCTTTGCAGCTCTTTCAAAGAACAGTCAAGAGTATCAAGGCCACGGCTGGGGATGCGGTTTTCTCAAAAACAATCAGTGGCAGATTTACAAAAACATCCGTCCCGTTTGGGAAGATAACCTCGAGCAATTCGGACGGACGACACAGCTTATCGCTCACGCCAGAAGCGCTTTTCAAAACCGGGGGATTGTCGTTGAGAATAATATGCCGTTTTATGATCAGAACTATCTGTTCATTTTCAACGGTGAATTGCGGGGCGTCACCATTAAAGAATCCGGCCGGACCGGAGCGGAAAAAATCTTTAATTACATCAAACGATTCGATAAAGGGGACATGCAACAAGCGCTGCAAAAAGCCATCGATATCATAAAAAAAAGAACGATTTATGTCAGAGCGATGAATATCATCATTTCGGATAAAAACAAAACCTACGTGGCTTCCTGCTTTAACGAAGACCCGGACTACTTTACCCTGCAGGTCAAACAAACGGAAAGCGCCTTGATTATTTGTTCTGAAAAGTATCCGGACGAAACAGGCTGGCAGGCATTTCAAAACAATTCAGTGGCAATTTTTTAATTGGATACCACAAAGGCACGAAGAGCACAAAGTTCTTAATGAGTAACTGACCGAAAACTCGAAAAATGCGCGATTTAAAACCTCTTCGCGAAGGCGTCCCGCCGAGCCAAGCAGGGATTCACCCTCGGCCAGGAGGCCTTCGGAAAGAGAGGGTCGTTTTCGTTTTGTGACCTTTGTGGTAAATTTTTCAATAATTCAGGCTAGTGAGAAAATGACCATGATCATCGTAAAAATAGGCGGCGGTGAAACGCTCAACATCAAAGGTATCATTGCGGATTTGTCCGAATTATCCGAGCCGTTTATCCTGGTCCACGGCGCGAATGCCGTGCGTGATAAAATCGCTGAAGATTTAGGCAAACCGAAGAAAGTCCTGACTTCGGTATCGGGCTACAGCAGTGTTTTTTCGGACGAGACCGCGCTCGATATTCTGATGATGGCGTACGCTGGCTTAAAAAACAAACGCATCGTCGAGCTGTGCCACCAGCACGGCATCAATGCCGTGGGCCTGTCCGGCATCGATGGCAAGGTTGTGCAAGGCCGAAGAAACAACGGCATTCGAATCAGGGAAAACGGCAAACTGAGAATCGTCCGGGATTTCTCCGGAAAACCCAAAAAGATCAACAAGCCATTGCTTGATTTACTTTTAGCCCATCAATATACTCCGGTTTTGTGCATCCCAATAATCGATGAAAATAATTTTGCCATTAATTCGGAAAATGACGATATTATCAACGTTCTGCAAAACGCTTTTCAGGCTGAAACCGTCATACAGTTGATCGAAGCTCCCGGATTTTTAGACGACAAAGACGACCCGAGCACATTGGTTTCCGAGATGTCGCAGGCGGATCTCAAAATTCGAGAAGAGCAAGTAGAAGGCAGAATGAAACGCAAGATGCTCGCTTTAAGAAAACTGTTCGAAAACAGAGCCGGCGCCGTCATTATCAGCGACGGGCGCACCGAGCATCCGGTAAAAGACGCTTTAAACGGGAAAGGGACCCTTATCCGATGACAGATTATCTTGAATTAGAACAAAAGTACGAGCTTGAGGTTTACCCCAAACGCGACATCGTTTTAGTCAAAGGGAAAAATGCCAAGGTTTGGGATCAAACCGGCAAAGAATACATCGATTGTGTGGCCGGCAACGGCGTGGCTAGTTTAGGACACGCCAATAAAAAGATCATTTCAGCGCTCACCAAACAAGCGGAACAACTCATTACCTGTCCGGGCATATTTTACAACGACACCCGGGCGCGCTTACTCGAAAAACTGGTGACGGTCGCCCCGGCGCATCTCGCCAAAGCTTTCTTGTGCAGCACAGGAACCGAAAGCATCGAGGCCGCCCTGAAATTTGCCCGTCTTTTGACCCGCAAAACCGAATACATCTGTGCAATGCGTGGTTTTCATGGCCGTACCCTAGGGGCGCTGAGCGCGACTTTCAACCCGAAGTATCGAGACGATTTCGCCCCTCTGGTGCCGGGATTTCACCACGTGCCTTTTAACAACTTTGAGAAATTAGCGGCACAAATGAACGACAACACCGCCGCTGTTTTATTAGAGCTGGTGCAGGGAGAAGGGGGCGTCAATGTTGGCCGTGAAGACTATTTTAAAAATGTACAAGCACTCTGCCGTGAAAAGGGGGCGCTGTTGATCATCGATGAAGTTCAGACCGGGTTTTGCCGTACGGGAAAAATGTTCGCAAGCAGCCATTTCGATTTGCAGCCGGACCTCATGTGTGTTGCCAAGGCCATGGCCGGCGGCATCCCCATGGGCGCTGTGTTGTGCAGAGCCGAGATGGAAATCCCTATCGGAAAACACGGCACCACTTTTGGAGGCAATCCCTTGGCCTGCGCAGCAGCCCTTGCCGCTATCGATTTTATGGTCGAAAACAGATTGGACAAGCAAGCGCAGGAAAAAGGCGATTATATTGTGAACAAATTGCACAAATCCGGACTCAAAAAAGCGCGGGAAATCCGTCACCTCGGTCTCATGATTGGCATTGAATTAAAAGAAAAAGTCAAACCGCTAATCCTCGATCTGCTCGAAGCCGGCGTCCTCATATTGCCGGCCGGAGCCACGGTTCTGCGTTTGCTGCCGCCATTAACCATTGAGTATGATGAATTGGATTTTGTTGCCGACGCGATAATTAAGGTGTTGAGCGAGTAAGTCGCATATTTAAGGGGACGCCTGCTGAAGAGCAGAACTTCAGTCTTACGGCTCACACGGTTTGGCGGTCCGGGACCGGCTCTAACCGGTTGGTGGAAAGTACAGGCAATGGGAGTCGGCATTCATTAAACAGTAATCGGTCAGTTAGGGGTGGGTGTTGGAGTACAAGCTTCAGCTTGCTCTTGGGAGGGCGGTATAAAAACACGCTAAAGCGTGAACACCCAACGAATTACCCACCCTGAATGACACCCGCACCACCCGTAACTGACCGATTACATTAAACAAGGTAAAGCGCTTGATATTTTACGAAAGGTTGTGTAAATTTATACATGAGAATATGCCTCGATTTGTGTAGCCTACAACGACCGATGGACACCAAAGACCAAATTCGAATCGCGGTTGAGGCCGAAGCGATTTTAGCTGTTATTTCACTATTCGAATCTGGGGATGTTGAGTTGATTTCTTCCGAACCCTTACTATTCGAGGTAGCACGCAACCCTAATCAGACTCGAAGAGAATATGTTTTAGAGGTACTACGCAAAACACGTGAGTTTGTCGAGGTAAACGAAGAAATTGAAAAACGAGCAAGAGAATTTTCAACATTTGGGATTAAAGCATTCGATGCGTTACACTTGGCTTCGGCAGAACAAGTCAAAGCTGATTATTTTTGCACGTGCGACGATAAATTCTTGAAAAAGGCAAAATCTATAAAAGATTTAGAAACTACAGCAGTTTCACCAATTGAATTAATCGATGAGATAGAAAAATGAAAACAGCAACAAGACCATTAAATGAAATC
Source organism: bacterium (assembly GCA_046756745.1). GTDB lineage: Bacteria > Zhuqueibacterota > Zhuqueibacteria > Oceanimicrobiales > Oceanimicrobiaceae > JBHHWX01. The sequence goes on from JBHHWX010000179.1 coordinate 8,343, forward strand.
ACACAAGAAGCAACTCGTCTTTTGTACAAAGAATTAGGTGTTGTAAACACCATACGGTTTCTGAATCAATTTACAACTGGATATGGAGATTACACAAGAGAACGTGAGCAGCTTTTTGAAAATTTGTCTTTAGATGAAATTATTTCTGAAATCAAGCAAATGAGAGGGAAATAAGCTGCCTCAAACTAAGCTCAGAAACCAGTCTCCCACCGAAAAAGAAGTCTAAAGGCTTGCATTAATCAGGAGTCAATTCTTCAGAGTTCGCTCTGAGGGTTCATTATAGATTCGGAATCAAATCAACTTCAGCTTAACACTAAGACTAAAACTAAGAAATTCAGGCAGCAAGCTCAGTGCAACCAATCAACATCCGGGTACGCTTTTCTAACATCGCGTCGAGCCGACGATAGGAAGAATCTCATGTCACTGATCAAAAGTCCGAAAGGCTGGGAAATTTCAGAAAATCAAGTCACCCCGGAAGAGGTTACTATCCATCGGCGTCACTTTATCAAAATGCTCGGATTCTCCGGGCTCGGAGCTTGGGGGGCGCTCGCCGGTTGTTTAGAAAATTCATCAAAAGCCGAAGTCAACGAAGCGGGCTTCAAGGAAGTGCGCAGAACCCTGCCCAAACCCAGACCGCCGTATCCCGCTTCCCGAAACTCAAAGTACAGCGTGGACCGGCCGATTTCATCGGAAGAAGTCGCGGCTTCGTATAACAACTTTTACGAATTCACCACTGACAAAGAAAGGGTGTGGGAGCTTGCGGAAAAATTCGAAACCCGGCCCTGGGAGATCGAGGTCAGCGGCCACGTCCATAAAAAGCGGATATTTGACGTCGACGACTTGCTCAAACGCTTCCCCATCGAAGAGCGCGTATATCGATTTCGCTGTGTTGAAGCCTGGTCAATGGTCGTGCCCTGGGTAGGTTTTCCCTTCAAAAAACTCATCGACGAAGTCCGGCCCACGTCTCGGGCCAAGTACGTCCGTTTGCTCACATTTCTCAGGCCCGAGCAGGCGATTGGGCAAAAAACAAACCGAGCGTACCCTTGGCCCTATTACGAAGGTTTGACCCTGGCGGAGGCGACAAACGAGCTCACGATGTTGGTGACCGGGAGTTACGGCCATGCTCTTCCGAACCAGCATGGAGCCCCGGTTCGTCTCATCACTCCCTGGAAATATGGTTACAAGAGCATCAAGTCGATTGTTAAGATCGAATTTGTGAGCGAACAACCGCGCACGTTCTGGAACGATTTGTCCCCACACGAATACGATTTTATTTCAAATGTCAATCCCGCGGTCCCACACCCACGCTGGTCGCAAGCAACCGAGCGGGTCATCGGCAGCGAGCAGCGCATCCCGACACTGCCTTACAACGGCTACGGAGAATTCGTTTCACATTTGTACTGATGGGCGGTTGCAGAGTTTTTTTCCAGCCTAGCTAGATCGGTGTTCACCCTTTTAGCGTGTCTTGATACCGCCCTCCCCAGAGCACACCCAGATTCCTTAATTCTTAGGTGATGAGTCGGGGTAAGCTGAGGCTTGAGCTCCGCCAGCTACCCGAAACGGACCGATCGTGTTGTCTCAATCCACAAAAAAGGCTTGCTTTTCTATGAAAAAATCTTAAATTATGACGCTTATATTTTGGTGGGCGTAGTTCAATTGGTTAGAGCGCCAGATTGTGGATCTGGATGTTGGGGGTTCAAGTCCCCTCGCTCACCCTGTGTTTTCAGATTGTCCCCTTCGTCTAGTGGTTAGGACTCAGGACTTTCATTCCTGCAACAGGGGTTCGACTCCCCTAGGGGACGCCAGGTTTATCCCAGCAAAGGCCGGAACTTGACCGTGAATAGGGACTTTTCGGCCTCTTTTTTTACCTCCTCTCTACACTACATTCGCTTTTCACTGTTCACGATCGCGCTGGATATTCATCCAGTGCGGAAAATCCGCCAGGACATTCGTCCATAGCCGTCGTTTCCTAGCCGACGATGCACACGCAGAGAATGAATATCCCAACGACAAAACCGGCGCTCTGCATAAATAGGCTGAGCGATCGAATTACATGGCTCAGGCTTGTCAAGACGATTCACTGAAGTTAAACTGACTTTGAAACCCCTCAAACCACTTCTGCTTAAACAGTGCATTCACCCTTGGGTCGGTGAGCTTTTTATATAGGTCGAGCTTTGTATGAACAAATTCCAA
>JBHHWX010000180.1:0-10500 GCA_046756745.1 bacterium
CGAGGGTGGGGTAGTGGGTGATTTTGTTGAAGAGGGTGGACATTGAGTGTTGAGCTTTTCATCAGATTATTTTCAAACAACCGCAGAAGATCAATTGAGAACAACCCGAGCTAAAAAGGTTCAGAAATAGGTTTTTCGTCCCATATAATCTGCACAAAGATGCCTAGCAGCAGCGCCAGCGGCGCCGAAATAAGAACATAATCAGGATAAACAAGACCAAATATGCCTGGCAAGGAATCAGCGGTCGAGCCATTAGCACTCTTACCGACCAGATCAGAGGTCAATATCCCAACGTAAATCGCTTGCACCAGACCCATAAGCAAAATATTGAGACTGCGTGAGAATATTCTAACGGGATCCCGAATCGTATTGCGAATTTCGTTGATCAGAAAAAGATAAGCAGCGCCAACGGCAAAGACAATTACCATCACCATGTTGGCTGAGTCCGCCAGATTAGCAGTCAGCTTCCAGAAGTCCTTGGGAAAGACCAGAATGAGGTATCCTGTAACAATGCCAGCAAACATTCGTGGCACAATGCAGCGAAAGAGTAATTTGAATCGCGAGAAAGCCATCAGGATGGAAGCGGCTGCCAACAGGTACCCAAATGCAAGCAGGGTCTGCAAGAAATTGGGAGGCCAGTGAAATCGGGGCCAGACAGCGGCGGCAGCACGGACCTGCTCGAGTGATATGGGGCCTCCCAGAGCCACACATGCCACCGCCAAGGCGACTAGCCAACATGCAATCCATATGAATGAAAATCCGGCCTGCTGCAATCGTCTGGCAGGTGATGAGGAGGCCTTCCAATCTTGGGCGACCTCCATGGCGAGGCGGAACGCTTTTGGCAGGTCGTACATGCGCAGAAAGAAGCGCATAATGCCGGGAACATATTTTTGCCCGAAAGGCTCTCTAAAAAAACAACGAAGTCTTCCCTGTTGATCGTAAAGCACGCAATCCATTTCGGTCTCCCGGTCACGCTCGCCAATGGCAAAGTACAGCACACACTGTTCGTTCTTCAGGTTGCGGCAGATGGAAAGCCATTCAAGGAAGCGGCCCATCTTCTTGCTGCTTTCGTTGGTGTTTTCAAGCGCTCCGCTCAAGAATTCCGCCCGGCACATTTCATAATGCAGTTGTTGCCGCCACGGTGATCCTTTTTGCTTCCACTTTTCTACGTGTGGTGTCAGCAAATGCAGCAGACTTTTGTAGAAATCCGGCGAGAGTCGCTCACCTTGCTCCATTTTGTTGAGCTCTTCAAGATATTCATGGAAATCTTCTTTCATCAACGGGTCGCGCAGCAGCTTCCTGTCATCCGGGTCAGACAAATCTTTGATGGCCGTCATTATTCGAATCCAGGGACAGGTATTAGTGGGAAGGGCAAAGGTTTCTCAGGGTCATTCACTCTGGCGATAACATCTTCTTGTCCGAATCTTGCCGGACGCAAAGCTTCGGAATAAAAGTAGAAAACCTCGGATATGAGCCCTCGTGTGCACAAAAACGGAGCAAAGAAGATGAGTGCCTTAAAGCCGCCTGTGATATCAAGCAAACAATTGCCTGGGTGGCCACCATCGTCCAGAAACTTTTGTCGTCTCGTCCGGATAATAGACTCGAACTGGTCAATTCCATCAGTCATGAATTCATTGAGAAGATTTCTTTCTTCGTTAGGTTCCGGCGCAAACCGCACGCCCTTAATGGGCGGTGTACACGTTACTTTGGCTGGAGAAAGATGCTTCTGCAGAGCGAGTTGATTTGCGGCCGCTGAAACCTGTCCAATCAGGGTGTCAGATGGGAGCAGCCATATCTGGTCACCCTCACCAAACGGGCCGATACTCTTTTCCTGGCTCATCATCAACAGGCTCGCCACCTCGGCGCTGACGCGGCGTACATGGTCCCTCAAGCCTGGTTTGTCAATGTGCTTCTTAAACATCAACAAGCCGTCTTCCAGGTTGGCAACAATGCTTGACGGCCTATCCAACAGGCTAGGATCGTCGTTGAGCAACTTCATTCTCGTGCTGTCATGATCCTGGTGCAGGTCCTTGTTCACAGCCATGGTCACACTGACAGCTTGGTCGCGGGTTCTCGTTTTGTATTGGGGAATACAGTTTTCGATGCAAGATGTGCCGACGGTGGCAAAAACCAGTTTTGGCTTTTTCACGTCCTTTCCTCCTGATAACGGTATTCACCACTCTCATGCCTAAACACCAATATCTCATCGCCTTTGTCGATGGTCCTTTTGTGACAGAAGACCTTTTTAGTTTCACCGTCTACTTCGACAAAGACATCGGTTCCTTTCCTTTCCAGAACCTTGACTCTTGTACACCTGTCGATGAGCTGTTGGTATGAGAGTCCGGTCTTTGCCGGCGTAGTATCGTCTCGGTCAGGACTTTCCCAGGGCTCCGGTAGCTCACCATGTGGCATAAGCGGGTACCGGTTGTCACTGGCATTTCTTTCGTCTCTAAACCAGGCACGATTGGGATAGCGCACGTTCAAGTTGCTGTCTTGTGGCACTCTTGGAAATTCCCAAATAGAAAACTTCCTGCCCACATTGTAAAACGGGTTTTGCTGACCTTCGAGCAGTGACTGCACCTTGTCTTCGATTGGTCCTTCGCCGGTCGTCTCCGCAACCGGCTCGAACTGTGTGTACGCGGCTGCATTTTTCCACACACTCATCTTGACTATGGAGAGGAAGACGCTGCCAAAGCCAAGCGGCTTGGCTAGGCCGATTTTGTGGGCGTTGAAACCGCTCTGAGCCCTTGGAAAATCGTTGTTAAGTCGAATGGCATGCAGAAGCAAGGCCATCTCATCCGGCGCCAGATTCTCAAAATGAAGATCGAAGTAGAACACCGCTTGTTCTCTGAAGGACTCAATGACTGTAACATTGTGCTTGTTGCTTTGAATTTTGCGTTGCCGCTGTTCGACAGTTGGATAAAAGTGACAATAGAATTTCCGGCCGCGAATTTTGCTGGGTTTGTCTTGATGAAAGTCTTCAAAGTAAAAAGGTGTATGTTTGACATGCGCCGTTTGCATTGGATCGAGTTTGAGCCTGGAGGGATCCATCTTGCTCTCGCTCGCCTGGTCGAGCACAGCGTCGCAAATTGTCAGCCGGCCTTGCAGACTGGTGTCTCCCGAACCCTCCCCATCACCTGCGGCGTGGCCAAAAATACGGCAACAGGGACAAAGGCCTGCCGCTTCGGACGCCAGCGAGCAGCGTTGGTTGGAGAGTTCCTTAAAATCTACCTGGATTTTCTTGTCGTACAGATCTTGATGCAACGCAAAGCAGCTATTGCTGATGGCTTCGGCCACGCTGCGCAGCATGCCTTTCAGCGAGCTCCCGGGGATGATTTTTTGGCGCCTTTTGTTTTCTTGAAACTTGCCGTAGGTCACATGCCCGGTTTCGTCATCCACTTCGATGCTCCCCGGGCTGCGATCAGGAATGAACAGCCGGCTAAGGGTTTCCAGCCTGATGGTCATCTTACCTGAGTAGCCATGAAATCTACCATGTAGTTTCTCGACATTCTCCCTGTCGACTGTGCCTGACACTGGCACAAAATTGTACGGATTGATAAAAGTGGTTTCTGGCATTCTTCTCCTCACGCGCTAACTAATTTCCCATAACGATATACCTTGGAAATGACCGGTATCTCGACCGGTTCTCCAAATTGCCACAGTTTACACTTTTCCTGGAGAACATATTCGAAGATTTCGATCTGAACCCGCGTTGGTGGACTGCCTTGACTTGTGAAGAAAGGCGCATAATCGATGCGTCGCGGTATTTTGATTTCAAGCCATTCGTTTATTTCGTCATCATATTCACCCCAAAAAAAAGCACGTTCTGTGCGAGGGGGATCGACAAGCTTGAGGTGGTTTTCCTGCGGAAAGAAATCAGGAATGTTGTCTTCATCTTCCGTGATCAACACTAGATTGTGCATGTTTCCGCGTTTCTGCCATTGCAGATCCATCGAGACGCCCCAAACACGGCCCCCGTGAAAAGCGGCAAGAGAAGAGAAATCCTCAAACGGCTCAAAGACAACATCTGTCGGGTTCCACGCCAGGGCATAAGCAAATTCTACCTCATCGAGAAAGGCTCGAGGCAACGATGTCAGGGTTGCCTCGGGCAATTGTTGCGCAAACGTAATGAGTGCCATGTCACACCTCCACGTTTCCGGTTTCCGTTCCAACCTGATTCTCAGAAGTCACTTCCTCATGAAGTTCCTGGATGGTTTTGAAACTGTTGGGGGCGCGCAGCGCTTCCAGCCATTGCCGCGCACAGCTTTGCCACATCGCAAGATCAGTAATTTTCTCATTTGCTTGATAATTCGGAACGCTGATAGGGTAAGTGCGGGCGAGACTAAATTCATCAAGAGCAGGTGTTCCCAGGTCTGGCGCCTGCTCTTCAGATTCAGTTGCTATGAACGGGATGGCGCCGTAGTCTTCCTGAAGAGAACTCATGACGTCGGCAAAACCTTCAAGTCTGTGGTCTGTTCTGGGGCGCCAGTAAGTAACGCTGGCCTTGGCAATGATGCCCTTGATGGCGCCAAATCCTTTGGTTTTGCCAAAGCCAAACTTAAGAACGCCATCTTCCAAATCGCGCAGCACGAAAGCGAGCAATCCGAGCTGCCAGATTTCAAAATTGCGAATTGAAATGGAGAATGCAAAAGAGCCGTCTTCAAGAACCTGGTTCTTAAAATTAGCACCCTGGACACTGCCGGAGAAACGGTCGATGCCAATGCCATCGACGATTCTAACCTTGAAGCCACTTGCCAGTACACCTTCAGAAATGCGGATTCGGCTGCTCAGGCCGCCCGCGCCGAAGATCTTGCAGATCACACAAGCATGCCGGTACAAGAATGACCGATGTTTTTGCAGTAGCTTCGTGCATCCCAGAGCGTCAGTCTTGTTCTCCGCGATGTCAAAAGGATCGCAGCAAAGCTCGCCATCAACGGACATTGTGCGAACAATTTTCTCTGCATGGCTGCGCAGTAAACCGCGAATAGAACTGCCCGGAACATAGTAGTCCAATGCGTCCGGGTTCAGAGCCAGACCTTCGTTCATTGCGACGCGCTCTACACAGTCGAGGGGTGACTTGCTTATGAAAATCGAGTTCGGCCATTTCTTGTGCACCGCGGTTGCCCCATTGTGCCGCCTCTTCAGGACCTCTTTATCGTACCGGCCGTCTTTGATAAGAAAAGGACCACCGAACGCTGCCTCAATGGTCAGGTCGAGCTGGTTCAGTTGCAGTTTCAGCATATTAGCTCTCCTTTTTGGCGCTTGCTGAGTCTGACGGGTTCGTTGGCTTAGATTCAATAGAATCAAGAAAAAGTGTCAGTTTGCGCTTGAGAAATTCCATTGCTGTGGTCGCGCTTGCGTGATCATATTTTTGTGCGAACCCTGCATCGGTGACAAAGTTCTTCAACTGTTCTGGTCCCTCGAAACCTTCGATCATAATAGAATCACGAATGAGATGGCACTTGCCCAGCCCGGACGCACTTTTGGCGCCAAGATAGAAGCTTTCGCGCGTCATCTCCAAAATGCCAAGCGCAAGCAGCCCCCAATCGTCCGGGTTCTCGGTCTCCAGGTTCTCAGCCATGATTTCGACCTGAAATGCAGGTTGCGTGTCCAGCACTTCCACCTCGAACAACACACCTTCACGCACGGCTTCCGTATCCCGGTCGATTCCGATACCTGTCCGTATTGAGCCTCTCGAAGGAAGCGATGCAGTCGGAAATGAATCCAGAACTTTGAGCTTTGAGGCCATATAGGGGGACCCGAAAAGGCGGCACACGCGGCAAAGGTGGCCACCTGCAACCATCTGTTCAAAGATGAACTTGTCTGGTCTTCTTTCGTTGTGCCACTTTTCCAGGTCCTCCGGCCGCCCCTGACGCGCGGAGAAACAGCGAGAACCACCGTTTGTATCGAGAAAACAGGTGGTCTCAAGTGCAGACCCGACGCCTGCGGTCAACCCCGCTGCCACTCGATCGACTGTGCTGCGCAGCGCTCCTCGCAGTGATGAACCGGGCACATAGAAAGTATCGTTCGAGCGCACAAAAAGAGAATCCGCAAGTTGATTGCCGAGTCCGCTACCAATGTGCGCAGCCGTGTCAAATTGCAGTATGCCACGCAAAATGTAACGATTGTTCAGAGTGTTAAAAGCTAACATAAGGTCTCCTTTCTATCGCGATACTCATCAGGCTGCTGCAGCCGATGTAGATCGATAAACGTATAGAACAACTTTTCAGAGACGAGGGGCTGAAGGACCTCTCGCTGCCATTTGTGGATTTTGCTGCCCTCTTTCGCTGCCTGATCCAGATACTCATAAATGAGGGATTGAGTCAGCACACCTGCGTGGCTATTTGTTCTCGAGCGCATCTCCGCCAACTTGCTAACCGCCTGTTTCAGTTTTTCGTTAAAATCTTGTGCCTGTTTGAACACAAATTCAGAAAACTGATCTGATTCCAGCTCGGAATCGGCAGCCGCGAATAAAGAACGCCAGCGTTTCTCTCCACCATGACGTTCTTCCTTTTGTCTTTGCCCACTAATGAATGCGTGCATGGATTCGTAGCGTTTGGCTTGCGACTGCAGCGGCTGCTCAAAAACTTTTTTCAACGAGCTGATTTGATTTGTTGACAAATTCAGCAGAGCCTGCGGTGGGTCCAGGCTATTCAAAAAATCGCACGTCGCTGCCCTGTAGAAGTCGCCGCTCAAAGAGACTATCTCTTCAAGCGCGCCCGCGATCTTGGCGTCCATATTACATGTCCTCCTGCCAGTGAAACCTGTCGCAGATCTTGATTTGCCCAAACCCTTCATTTCGTCGCTCGCCCAGGCCATTTTGTTCAAGCAGCGCAAGCGCTCCTAGCAGGCTATCTTCCGCTGACTTACCTGTGCCAGGCTCAGGACTGATATCCGGCGGTTTCCTGCAATAAAACAGAAAAACAGAACCTGCTGCGATGGCCGTTTGCTGGAATTTTGGAAGTTGCCACGCGGCCTGCCATCCAGCAGTTTGGGTAATTGAGGCCCAGCCGCGAAGAAGATCGAATTGGGAAAGGATGTTGTGCATCGGGATTCGCTCAGCTTCAGCTAGTCCTGCGTTTTCGGCGTAGTTGGTGACTGCCTGCGTGATATCGCTTATGGTCACCTGTGATTTGAAACGAAAGTAAGGATCTTGAATGATCGTGTCACTAACAGCCGTTAACAACCACATGCAACCTGGAAGGGCATCGAAATTGAGGTGCAGGTTTCTCAAGCGCTGACGCAGGTCAGATTCGTCTGGCCAAGAAGGTTTGAACTTGTTGATCGAAATCCTTACTCTACCGGTACTGCGACTCTTCGAAGCTCCAATGTGGAGAACGTTCTCCCTTTGCGATAGCAAACCAGAGAGTATCGATGCGTCCTCTGCGTTGTGCAGTTTCATCTTTCCTTCGAAGACCTGTTTTGCTTCGAGAGCGAGGCGAATGTAAAAGGAACCGTGATGACTGGTGTCCAGGAATTCGCTCACTCGCGTCCGGGCAATAAGCCTCTTTCGAATTTTCACCTGGACAAAAGAGCCGTTATGCAGATAGAATCCTTCCAATCGGTCGAGAATCCCAACGTTTTCGCATACCCGGCAGTTCAAATTGAAACCATTGAATGTCGGATCAAGGCATGCATTTGTGTCGCGGAAGAGGGTGTTGAGCACGCCATGCTGCCCTTTTCTTCTGTCAAAACCTTTGTTGTGTTTACAGGTCATGGCGGTCATGGGAATCGGGCGGGCATCGCCGATATAACAATTGCCGAAGACGATATCATCGGAGTTGAAAAGACGGTCAAACTCGCTTTGCTTGGCATTTGTCGGAATCTCATATACACCGGCACTAGTCGTGCTGCCAAATTCTTCAAGCCAGAGTAGTGCCAGCGCGCCTCTGAGGCTGCTGCCAGGTATGTAATCCAATGTTGGAATGACGTTGCCAACACCACGCTGCGTCGCGATGCAGACAGGCTCCAACAACTCGATCCGGACACGGTATTCTTCCATCTAGCTTATCCCTTTTGTTTGACCGGAAATCGATTCATATTTCAACTATCGTTGCTGATCTTATTCTGCCCAGCCCTCGCGCCTTACCGCCACCCAGGTGCGTTAATGTTCTTAGTCCACATTCGATGAGGTGCCTCTCTTTCGGATGCAGCTCAGGGCCCGTAATTGTACCTGCATAAGTGCGTTCCCAAGTCGGAATCTGCTCAATTGTAAAAAGCGATTTCTCCTCAACCCCGTTCGTATATCGATTTCGCTTTGTACGAGTAACCCATTCTGCATCGGAGGAGGCTTGCATGAACCGGATGCTGTTGCGCAGCAAAATCTGCTCACGCATATCTTCCTCGCAGCTAAGATCGGAGAACCGGTAGGGTGAAGCGTAAAGCGGCGAACCGAAGATGCGGCAGATCACACAGCGCGATTCGTAGTGTTTACACACAGCTGCCACGGTGTTTCCTTCACCTTGGACCTGGCAGACTGGGCGACGTTCGCGTTCAGCCTTATCATGCTGCCATTGGTCATACTGTACTTCCAGAGAAAGGGCAATCCGCTTGCAGATACTTCGCAGCCGGCCCTTTACCGTGGAACCGGGGATGATAGCGATTCCGTCTTCGTCGCGAACAGAAACAGTGTCAGCCATTCGAGCGTACCCGAAACCGCTGCCCACAATGAAACTGCCGCAGATCTTGATGCGAACCTGGTATGCCTTCATTGTTGCTCCTTCATCTATCTTTGTTCCTGAACAAAATCATAGAGCTCTATCCAGTCAACGATGGGTGTTTCATATTGACCATCGGCGTTGTGATGCCAGGGGTACTGATTTATTTCATTGAATCTCCGCATTAAAACATCCCTCGCGCGTTGCGGCAGCCGGTCGGCAATTCGCAGGCAGTCGAGGGTGCCCTGAGCCCATCCCGAATAAAGAGCGCGATACATTTGAGCTATCTTTGAGCGCGGCATCCGAGCCTGTTTGAGCGCGCGGATGGTGACCAGCAATTCATAGAAAGCGACTTGTGAATATGGCCGTTTGTGTAAGATGATTGACTTTGATTCAGACCGGACAATGTCATCATACATCAGTTCAGATTCGCACATGTCAGCATAATCTCTAATTGTGCTTCCTTTGTTCACAACAAAATTGAAGTAGTTTTCCTCAGCCGTCATACCGCTCTGGATAAAAGCTTTCTGGCTCTCGACTTTTGCTGCGCTGGCCAGATCCTTGGCTATGTCTATCAATTGACGCACAGGATGATTAGCATGGGCAAACACGATGCCCACTCCCAGTGAGACACACGTGCGGACGCTGGCGCCGGTCATGTAACTTGTGTTCGTCTTGAACTTCTCGCCAAAGTCAACAGCGAAATCATTTGCGTGCTGTACCGGCATTGCCAGCAGGATATCGTCACCGCCGACGAAGAAGACCTCGAAAGGAAAGTATGCTGTTTGCATTTCAATAAGAGGCAGCAGCGCATCAAAAAGGGCTGTGCGTGTTCCGCGCCTAATTTTTTCACTGAATTCGCTTATCTGTTCGAAAGAAGTGAAATGGTTCTGAAGGCGCCAGCCCATACGATTGCCGTCGGCATAGATGAGGGCGATGTATCCCGAAGGGGTTGACAGGTCACCGATTGCGTTCAAATCGTCCGGCACAAACCTGTCTCGCTCTGAATGAGCCGCAACGAGATAGTCGGTTATGAGGTTGGGCGCCTTTTCGCTTCTCTGAGTGTGGGCGGCAAACTGCTCAAAATAGAGACCGCGAGCTGACCGAGCTCTTTTTGCCGCTGTTTGACGGGAAATGAACGTATCCTCAGATTCTATGTACAAGCCGGCCCATACGGAACCGGAGCTATCGCAGACCTTGTGGAAAGGGTTGCTCGCGCTCTGGCTAAGAACGAGCTTGTTTTGTTTAAGATAGCGCAGCGTCGCCTCTGCGCGTTCAAGAAATACCTTGTCGGTCTCCTGATCTCGTTGCTCAACGATTGCATGAGTAGAAGTTGCACCAGCCGAGCTAACCTTCTTGCAAAGTTCGGTCACCTCAGCCAGAAAATTATTGGCTGCAGCGGTGTTACTTTGCGGCACCAGAATCCGCGTGGCACCTCCTCCTAGAGAAACCACCCAAGCATCGAGTTTGTCAAAATCCGCAAAGCGGATAGTTTCGTCGATGCCCAGTTCGTTGTTCAGATTGTTTCTTGGAAAATGCTTATGGATGAGTGTTGGAGTGTCTTCGAGATTGAGGCGATCAATGATTGCACTAGCGCCTCGTATTTCCTTGAGCTTGTTGGTGGCGAAGATGTAACTCTGAATACTATCTGTTTCCAACAAAACCACTTTCAAAGGTTCTTTCATGTTGTGAGGATCCTTTTGGCATGAAAGTATGACATGAAACGACAGCGTGCACACACCCGCTGCCATCCATTTCCTATTTGCCCCATTGACCGAATGCTGCCCCTTCCTCATTCTTGTCAAAGTCTCAATCCCATCTCCAGTTAGGTCTCAATTCCGAC
>JBHHWX010000181.1:0-10498 GCA_046756745.1 bacterium
CTTTTCAACGCCAATATAGGCGCGATTCGAGGTATCGTCGTGTAAGGCTTTGCGCAAATCGAAAGCGACCAAAGTGCCGTTGAGATTAAAAGCGCCGCCTAACCGCAATGTCGTCGGGACGTTTTGGCTATAACGACCGCTGACCGAGGAGTTCCAGCGAAAGGTATTGACGACATCCCGGACCATGACGCCCAAACTGAGGTCTTCATTGACATAAAGGATGTATCCTAAATCAACGGAAAAGCCGCTGCCGGAACCGGTCACCCGGTTGACGCCGCCGTCCTCATTGTTCCCGAATTGCGCCCAGCGCCCCTTGAGCGTGATTCCGAACGACATTTGATCGAAGTAAATTTCGTTTCCGCCAATGGGCAGGTTACGCGGCGAATAAGCAAAGGAAACTCCCAGAGTGTATTCTCCGAGGACGTCGTCCCCGACGTACAAGAACCCTCCGCCGGCGGCATAGTTTTTCCCCAAAGGATACAGTAAACCGGCATAACTCGAGGGGATGAGTCCGAACAGTTTGGCGTAGTTGGCGGTAAAATTAGGCCGCGTTCCCAAAAGCAACCCCGCCGGATTTGTCAGGAACGCATTGGCGTCGTTTGAGATGGCAGTATAGGCTTGCCCCATGCCTGAGGGGCGCACCCCGAAACCCGCCTCTGAAAAAGCCCCGGGGATGTTTGAAAGTCCCTGACCAAAAGCCGCTGCCGGCGTTATCAGAGCCGCGAAACAAAAAAGCGATACGATTTTTTCTTTAAAACAGAACAATTGGCGCCCTTGTTTAACTCCTATTCCTCAACAATAACCGATGATAGGGTATTACTCTTTTTGTGACAGGATAACAGGATAAACCGGATTTACAGGATGACTCCTCCCCAGACAAAACTCTAACTTTTCTTTTTACTTCACCTTTCTTTTGGTTACCCTCAACACATCGCAAATCGTCAATAACACATCGTCACTGGTATATCACTTAATCAAAACCACCGACTTCATTTCGTCTTTGCTGCTCTGAGGATCCTCCAGAATGACCCGCACCAGATAGCGGCCGTTTCTCGCGAACGCCCCGCTGTCGGCTTTGCCGTCCCAATAAATCTCCGAATGCCCTCTGACGAAAGGGGTCTGATCGTGTAATAATCTGACCAAATTCCCTTCCAAATTATAAATTTTCACGCTCAACAATGGATTCGGCGCAGTACTTGACGAGAGATCAAAAACTATTTTTAATCCCATCTGTCCGTCAATGTCTTGTAACGGAGAGAACGGATTCGGCGTCAACGTGAAATTATCGATGGCCAAGGGCTTCGAGTTCGCTATCGCGACATACTCGCCGGTTTCGGTAATCTGAGCTCGATATTGATTGTCGCCCACCAGAGATGTGCCCAGGGGCTGCCACTCGCTTTTTTCGATCTCCCACTTTGCAATAAAAATTTTCTGATCTTGAGTATTCCGGGGCGCCTGAAGGATTAGGGCGACTTGTTTGTTAAAAACCAACCCGGCCGGCTTGATCACATGTGACGAATCGGTCGTGAAAATTTCTGCACGCCCTCTCTTCGCGGGCGCCAACGGTTCTTTTGAAACAAATAGATTCTTTCTACTTAAAACGGAATTTCTGGGAATCTCGAGCCTCAAGCCGCGGTCGTCAAAGAGAATGGCGTTCGTGGCCGGATCGATTGGAGCAAAGACTCGAACGGCCAAATGCCCCTGAACGTCGCTCACCGAATCTGTTGCAGTGATGGTCAGGTCGCCGAAATAGTCCGGATTCAAGAGGAGCAATCCGTCCGCATCGATAGCGGCGGCATCCTGGGAAACATTTAACGACCAGAGCGGATCGCCGATATTCACCGGCCGGTTCCTGACGTCGCGGGCGCTGGCGGCATAGCGGTGGGTTTCTTTGTTTGAGATCGAGGGTCTCTGGGTTAAATCGGCCCGGCGGATGGCGATGGATAACACGGTTTGGCTTTCCAAAGCGAAATCGACATCTTGCACGGTGTCCACTTCAGCAACATCGAGTTGAATGAGAGAGGGCTCGCTGCGTTTATGAGTCAGAATGGGTTGCACGCTGTAGTTGCCGGCGATCACGCGCAGCAGGTATATACCGTTGACGCCGGTTGTTGCTGTTGCCTCGCGACCGTTTCTTCCGTTTGGTTTTGCCAAGACCGGGATATCGGGCAGTGCCTGGCCCGAGGAAAAATCCCGAACGGTTCCGGCAACAAATCCATATTTTCGCAGAAGCTCCACAACCACAGCCGCGTCTCCGGTTACCACCCCTTGAACTTGATTCGTGAAAAAACCGCTGCGCACAACGGTGATGGTGTACGTCTCTGTCGGCACCAATTCGGTCAACACAAACGCTCCGCTGCTATCGGAAAATGAGAGGCTTCTGCCGCCCCGGCGGCTGGTCGCCTCGACGCGGGCGTTATCCAACGGCTCCCCGCTGTCGATATCTTGCACAATTCCGGAAATGACTCCGCTTTTATTGACCAGGATAAAATCGACCCCGTCGCTGTTGGGCGCGACATTTGAAACCGGACCACGCGAAAAGAATCCATCTTTAAAGGCAAAAACCTGGTAACTGCGGTTGGGTATCACGGGCAAATTCGAGATGGTGTAATCACCGAATTCATCCGATGTTGCGCTGAACAACAGGTCGGCTTCTCCTGACAACTGGGCAGACACAAGCGCGTCCGGAATCCCGCTATTATCCGAGGAATCGCGTACGGCGCCGCGAATAAATCCGTTTGCCGGATAAAGGATGAGGTTCAAATCGATATTTTGTTGCCCCAAAAAAAAGAAATCGGTCTTTTCTCCGAAAAATCCCGTTTTTGAAGCCGCTATTTCAGAGCGGATTTCAGGAATGATTTTCGTTATCGAAAATTTCCCGTTGGAGTCTGTAACGTCGGTAAGCGTTTGTGCCTGATTCGAGACAGTGACCAATGCCTCTACCACAGGGGCGCCGGAATTTTCGCGCACGGTCCCGGTTAGGGTCGCAAAATTGTCTTGCAATATAAAATCAATCCCACCTAGAGAATCCCCTACGCTGATGATAACCGTGGTGTTGGCAGGTAAAAAGCCCTCTTTACTCGCTGTCATTCGAAAGATTCCGCTATCCAAGCACAATTCATAATTGCCGCTTGATTCGGTGCGTGCGGTGAAAACCGTATCGCTCGTCGAGTTGGCTGCGGTGACCAAAGCGTTTTGAATGGCGCCTCCGTTCGCATCGGTGACTTTACCGGTAATCACGCTTTTCAAAGCCTGTAATTCGATATTCAGCTCGGCTGCGATACCGGCGGTCACATTCACATTTTCGGTTTTGGTGAAATGGCACTCCTTGCTCGTTCTCACGGTATAGTCTCCGGGCGGAATATTGATTTCAAATCTGCCGTCGTTATCCGTCAACACCTCGAGACCGATCTCCACAAATTCAACTAAGGCGCCGGCGATCGGGAAGAAGCCGTCGGTCACACGGCCGTGGATATCAGCAGAAAGAGGTTTGAGCAGGAAATCTTGAAAAACGGTTTCACCCGCAAAAGTAACAACGGAAAAAGGACCGTTGCTGCCAAACCCGGGAAAAGCCGCATCGATTTCAAAAACGGAGCCGGGCGGTAACCCAAGCACATACTTCCCAGACGCATCAGATAGGGTGTGAATGGATGAATCCGACACAACAATAATTCGCGCCCCGGAAACAGGACCTGCGGTCTCTAAATTTATCACAGAACCCTGTACGAAACCAGCCTCGGTGAGAAAAAAATCTTCGGCCAGGGTTTGCCCTTCTGAGATGGAAACAGAGCGACTCTGCTCGAGAAAATTTTGTGTGGTCACTCTCAGCTCAAAATTTCCCGCCGGCAAACCCAATGCATAATTCCCGTGGATGTCGGAGCTGGCTTGTTGCTTGACTTCACCGCCTGGCTGCTCTAACGCTTGCACAATGGCATCTTCCACACCGATGTTTTGAAAGCTCACATTACCGTGCACCAACCCTCCGCTGGAAAGCTGAAATGTGGCGGATAGCTGTTGGTTTTGAGTTAAATCAAAAGTATATTCAGCAGGAACAGCAAAAAAACCTTGCGAGTCAAGCGTGATTTTCCACGTACCAGGGCCGAGAACAAATCGATATCCGCCCTGACTGCCGGTCGTGGTCGTAAAAACAATATCTTCCTGCTGAGCTCGCAGGAACGCTCCCGGCAACGGACGGCTGTCGGATAAAAAGGTAGCCTGGCCTGAGACGACATTGGTTGCCGGTCTTATTAAAACCTGCCCAATATCCAGGGCTTCCTCGTGTTGCAAAAGGATTGTTTGGGTTTCAGATGTTTCAAATTCAATTTTGTAAACACGCAAAGTCCAGCTTCCCGGGGGAACAGCGAACGAAAAATGGCCAGAGACTTCGGATTTTACTGTTTCCAAAGCATTCCCCGATTTCAACTCGACTTGTGCGTCGAATACCGGGGTGCCAGCCGGGTCCACGACCTGCCCGGATATCGTTGTGGCGCTGCGGGACAATTGGATGCTGACAAAGTTAGTATCATTGTTCGGAACGGTGAAGGAATTGCGCGGCGTTGTGAGAAAACCGGGACGGGAAGCGACGTAAGAGTACCTTCCGGTCGGAAGAGGCAGTTTAAAGGAACCGAGGGTGTCCGTAATAGCAGGCAGCAAAGTCGAGCCATCGATCTCGTTTCTAATATCGATGGAGACGAGAGGCAGCGGTCCTTCTACCGAATTGACGATAAACTTTATCCACCCGGCCGAGCCGTCGTAGGTAAACTTACGTCGTTCGGGAGTGGAAATCCCGTTGGCATTTTCAGCGATCACCCGCCATTTATAGTCCGCTTTGACTAAGGTTTTGTTCGCTTTCATTCGCAGTTGGGTGTCGCTGGTGATTTGGCTCCAAGCGGCAAACTCGATGTCGTTGTTCGAAACCTCCGCGCGTTGGTAAAGAAAGAGGCGATATCTCGATGCTCCGGATACCGGCTTCCATTCAAAAAGGATTTCGTCGTCGGCAAGAAAGGCATCTTGTGAGGGAGAAATCAAGTCCGGAGTGTCCGAAAGCACTGAACGGGTGACTTCGAAAAATGAGGGACCAACCGGCGCAACTTTGGAGGATATTAAATCTGTTCTCGGCCCATAGGCGTTTAACACAATCCAGTTATATTCGATGCCTGGGATAAGTGGAGGCACATTCTCGTTAGTAAAATTACCGGTTGGGTCGGCGTCCCCAAAAGGGATGAATGTCGATGGGGTCAAAACCTGCCAAGTTAAATTGAGCCCGGTGAGTCCGGTGATTTCGCCTTCTTCATTTCTGTTGATCGACAAGGCGCCTTCCGAAAGAAAGAGAAAGTAGTAGGGGACGCCTTCGACCGCATCCCAGCTAAACAAAGGCGGGCCGCTGTTAATGTTGATGTTCCCGCGTGGACTCCTTGTTATAGGAACAGAGTTGGCTTGCACGATGACCCGGAATTCCACCGACGTCATGTCCGGATCATTTTCAGCAACTAAAATACAGTAGTAAATTCCGGTTCCGATATTTTCGAGAGCCGGGTTCAGAGTCAACTGGCCGCTGCCACGGGCTTCTAACGTATTCGGATAGTTGTTGATATCCCGGTTGCCGGGTATAGTGCTGAATTTTAATCGTGCTGGTATATCTGGCTGCCAGGTGATAATAGAGAAATCCGTTTCGTCCCCGTCTAAAAATAATCCTCTTGGAACCTTGGTCAAAATGATGCGCGCAGCTTGATTGCGGGGATCGTTTGTGGTTCCCACATTGACTGTCGGTTTCTTAAAGCGGATGTGAGTTGTTTGCATTCCGCGTTCTTGAGCCGTGCCTGTGCCGAGAAGCAGGAACAGAAAAAAGAAGACAAAATGGGATGTAAATTTTCGAAAGCCGATCACGTTCTTCACTTCGATCCGTTAATTGAAAGCATAGGACGTGGAAAAGCGCAGAAATGAGGAATTTAAAAGGCTGAGGACATAATCCAAACGAAATCTCGGTCCGATCTTAACGCCACCGCCGAGAGAAAAAACCGGCACAAAAATACGATTTCTGGATATTTTGGGGGCGTCGCCGTTTGTTGTCGTTTCGCTAAAAGTGTCTCCAAGTACCAAACCTAATCCGATTATCAGAGGTTCAACGCCGATACCGATTCGATATGAGCTGCCGAGTTCGATACCCTGATGGATTTCGCCAAACTCCTCCGGGTTATTCAGGCTGTCGAATTGACTATATTGCATCCGGTATGCCAGATGGTCGAAATATTTTGCATAAACCAGAGAAGCGACATAATTCTTATCCCATCGTGCCGACAGCCCGAAAGTCGCTGAACCGGGCATTTCAATATCGATTCCAGGGATACGGGTATTTATTTTTTTGGTTTTTGTCAGGTTGTCTTCAACTAAAATATCGATGTCGAAGACTTCTTCGTTTTCACCCGCGCGCAGATCCAGAGCCCGAATCTCGTTATGAACCATGCTAAAGGGGCCTCGTAAATCGATCTTGGCAGGCAAAGCCACCACAGCGTCCACGCTGATATTCGGTATAGGGTGGTATCCCAGCCCCCATCGCAGCCGAATACCGTTGCCTTCCCAATCTCCCTTGATTTCTGCGAACAAGCTGTCGTATTGGATTTTGGCCGGATCGTTGAAGAAGCGGGTATCGCCGCCCGTGCTCGAGATAATCCCCTCCGGAAGAAATGTGCTTGCGAAATTCATCTCGGCGTTAAAATTATCATACACCATGCCCAGTGAGAGATTTGGCAGAAGCCTCTCGGTCGCGATGGCAATGCTCGAGGTCTCGATGTTGAGATTGAGGTTGAAATTACCGTTTACTGTGGCAAAAATGAGGTTGGTTTCTTTGCCGTCATCGTCCAAAGCCGCGGCTAAAAACTCGGCGCCGGAAATGTTGATTTGAGTTTCGAATCTCAAGGGCTGATGAAAAGAACCGGCGATGGTAAAATACGGGGTGCCGTACATGATCGCCCCACCCTTGAGTCCGCCGCGCATATCGAGCTCACTTGTCACGTCTGCATCCTTCACCACTTGATCCGGCCTCAATTCTCCCGTGTTTGGGTCGCGAGGGGGGTTGTTGTTCTCAGATACTATAATGAGTGACTCGTTGATTCGATTCTCAATTCCGAAAATGCCCGCAGGATTCAGGGTTAACGGAGGCGCCCAGTCCAATGTTACTTGAAATCCGCGCGCAAATCCTAATCCCGCAGGATTGAAAGAAATCGCGTCGGGGCCCGGATAGAGCGTGCCGATGCTTCCCCCCATAGCATCAGCACGAGATCCCAATCCGGAGAACGACTCCCCCGACCATTGAATTTTCATACCGAGGTTGCCGCCACGCAGCCGGTCTAATCGACTGTTACTTCCATTCCCGTCTTGAGCCGAGAGGCAAACGGGGAGCACGAGAATGAAGGCAGTTAACGCTGTAAGAAAGATTTTCTTATGAGATTCGATGTGATAACGGAAGGTTTCGATTAAGGGTATCTGCTCTGATGGTAAGTCCAACCTTGGCGACCCGCAGTTTGGTATCACTAGAATATCCCCTTTCTCTAGTCATGCGCAATTCGTTTATCAATTCGTGACAACTATCGGGGAAGAGGTACCAATTTCGGTGCTTGAATTGTCATTTTTTTAATAAGTTAGAAGAAATATAAACAAATGACAAAATATTGTCAAGTTAAAAAATGAATGAGCTGTGATCGGTCAGTTAGGTGTGGGGGGAGGTGTACAAGCTTCAGCTTGCTCTGAGAGGGCGGCACAAAACACGCTCAAGCGTGAACACCCAACTAATTTTCGTTCAGGCACGAATAAGCTGTCTCCCTATACCCTATACCCTATACCCTATACCCCCATACCCCCATACCCTCACCCCTACAGCGGAGGGAATTTCTCCAGTATTTTCGTGACCGATTGGTTTATTTTTTCCTCAGACACCTCCACATTACCGACCACTCCGACGGCCCAGCCGCGCCACACAAGCTGCTTCCTATTCGGGTCGACCATATCTACGATCAGTGTACCCTCTTTATAACGGTGGGCATGAACCCGGCCCCGCGGCCAGCGCCAGTACCCGTAACCGACGTAAGAAACGTCGACCCTCTGTTTTACCCCGATGTGGTAGGCGAGCAGCACGTCAGCTTCACCGCTCCTGACCATTTCGTAGCCTTTTTCGCGCAACTGGCTTTCTACCGCCCGGCGAATTCGTTTATCCAAAAGCGAGTTCGGTTTGACGGTTTTCTGTGCGCGTTTCCCTTTCGGAAACGGCATCCATTTAAAGGTCTGGTAGTGGACAAAATCGACTTCGCGATCGTAGTCGGACTTGACCGAAATTGGCGAACATCCGAATGCGGCGAAGAACAGACTGAGACACAAGAACTGTATCGCTTTTTTCATGGCAAAACTCCATCATTTTTGGATGTGTATTTTTAAGAACAAGGATAGCAAATGATATGCCAGGCTCTATTTTGCTTTAGTGGGGAACGTGAAGTGTTAATTAAATGATCAGTATCCATCCCTCAGACTCTTACTCTTACTCTTACTTACTCGCTTTTTCAAGACTCCAAAAACGAGTAAGTAAGAGTCCGAGTAAGAGCGTCAGGTCAACTCACCCGTTTCCGAAATTTCAAGGTGCTTAACGTTAAAATAACCACACCGATGATTGCCAGAGATACGATTTCGCGAATCAAGAAAGCTGCTGAGCTGCCTTTTAAGAAAATTTCCCGTAACATGATCACAAAATAACGCATAGGGTCCACATAGGTTATTTTCTGAACCGTATCGGGCATATTCTCGATAGGAAAAAGGAATCCCGACATGAAGATGAGAAATATCATGAAAAACCAGGATATAAACATCGCTTGCTGCTGTGTTTGAGCTAATGTGGAAATGAAAATCCCTAAACCCAGAGTAGACAGCAGGTAAAGGGCTGCCAGGCTGAAAAGCAGAAGAAGACTGCCGGCTACGGTCAACCGGAAGACCAGAAAGGCAACCGTGAGCATGATAATGATCTCAAGATATCCAAGGATCAAAAAAGGGACGACCTTTCCCAAGATGAGCTGCCATTTCTTGATGGGAGTGACCATGAGTTGTTCGAGCGTGCCCATTTCTTTTTCGCGCACCAAACCCATTGAGGTTAAGAACATACTCACCAGGGTTAAAAGGACGGCCATCAACCCGGGAACCATATAATTTTTACTCTCCAGATCGAGATTGTACCACATGCGAGTTCGCGGTTCCACGATTGAAAGATGACGAGAAGCAGGGATGAAAGACGGGTTTGAAAGACCGACGTCCACAGCAAAAGCAGAAAGGAGGCCCTGAGCGTAGCCAAGCGAGATCCCGGCGGTATTGCTATCGACCCCATCGGTAATCATTTGAATTTGTGGGCGGAGATTTCTCTGTAAATCGCGTGAAAAGTTATGCGGAATGACAATAGCTAACTGCGCATGCCACTCGTCGAGCTGTCGCCGAATTTCCAATTGTTTTTGCACATAACCTTCTACGTGGAAATAGGGATTGCGCTCGAATTTTTGGCCGATTTCACGGCTGAGAATCGAACGATCGTAATCCACAATGATGGTTTTTATGTTGGTTACATCAATGGTTATGGCAAAACCTAAGACGATCATCTGTACGATAGGGGCAAAAAAGATGATAAAAAGCATGGCTTTGTCACGAAAAACCTGGCGGAACTCCTTTTTCATAAGGTGAAAAATCTGCTGCATATCTATGTGCCTTGAGGGGTAGGATAAAATAAGTTGCGAAGCCTTTTTTCAGACCATGCTGCGAATTGATGACTCGTCGCTTCAAATAGCGTTATGCATTTCAACGCAAAGGACGCAGAGAACGCAAAATTCGCAGAGAAAAAAGCGGGGTGGTGACTGAGAAAGTTCTTAAAGCCTCTTCTCTGCGTTCCTCTGCGACCTCTGCGTTAAATTCTAATCTTTACTTAGAGATTTGAGCATCAAATTATCGACAAAGTTTTGTCGATGTGATAGTACTAAGCGCCTATCGACGGCAGCGCTTCTCGCCGCAGACGCGGCCCCTACAGGGCAGTTGTAAAACCGTAAGAAGAAATACACTGACTGTAGATCGTAGATCGTAAATCATATATCGTAAATCACTAGTGTCCGGTTAACTTTAAAAAGTGTCTCTGTAAGTGTCTGTAAAAACAATGATTAATGCTTGGAGAAAATATTTTTCTACCTGAACTCAAAAATTAGTATTACCTTGCTCTCCTAAAATATAAGGAGGCAAGATATGTATTCTGCGAACTTAGTTTTTTCACAACTCATGTCGCACTTCCCGAAGTATGAATTTAACAAGTGCGTCAATCGGTACAGAGGCAATCATCGAGTTAGAAAATTCTCTTGTTGGGATCAATTTCTGTGTATGGTATTTGCTCAAATCACATTACGGCCAAGTCTTCGATCAACAGTCAACGTTTTGCAGGCAAGGCAAAATAAACTCTACCATATGGGTTTTCGTTGTCAGATTTCAC
>JBHHWX010000182.1:0-10465 GCA_046756745.1 bacterium
CAAATAAAATGTTTTTCGGGACAATGTAGTAATTTAGGACGCTCCCAGTCATTCCGAACCCGTTTTCCAAGGTGAGGAATCTGACGGTAGCAGGATTTAGCTTTTAAAAACAATGTCCTAAGTACTTAGTGTCTGAATGAAAACGACCTTCTCTTCCCGAAGGCTCCTGGCCGAGGGATGAATTCTTGCTTGGCTCGGCGAGACGCCTTCGCAAAGAGGTTTTGAAATCGCGCATTTTTCGAGTTTTCCGTTCAGACACTAAATAGTGTTTGAACGAAAACTATCCACTAGCATGACAACGAGCGTTCGCCAGCGAACAAATGTATTGCTTTTTATGAGATTTTTTTTTAAAATTAAAGCCATCTTTACCGAGCGGATAGGGCGCCGCATCGCATTGGATCACGTACTAAACTTTGGGATCGAAGTGCAACGCTTTAGCGGCGCAGCTTTCTTTGAAAAAGTGCAAAACTAAAGTTTTGCACTCCGAAATTTCTCACGCCTGAACAGTGACATATTAAAAGGGATAATGAAAAGATATGCAACGGTTTAGCCCGGACTACTGGGCGCTCATTCTCGGCGGTTCGAGCGGATTCGGATTGGCGACCGCCAGAAAACTCAGCCAGCACGGCATGAATATTTGTATCGTGCACAGAGACCGAAAAGGCGCGATGAAACGAATTGAGCCGGAATTTGAGGAGATTCGCCAAAACAAGGTTCAGGTTCTGACGTTTAACGTCAATGCGTTGTCACAGGAGGGCATCGCTGCGGCTTTAAACGGCCTCGAACAGGCCATGGCGGACAACGGCGCGGTGAGAGTTTTGCTGCATTCTATCGCGTATGGCAACCTCAAGCTGCTTGCGCCGCAGCATCCGCAGCGAATGGAAAAGCACACAGAGCTGATCAAAAGTTTGGGTGAGATGCTTGGCCTTTCAGCGGACAAACTCCAATCAACCTTTGACCATTTTTTTGACGACGGGCACGCGTCTCTGGCCGGCCTGGCGTCCCCGCCAGCCTATAACAGCGAGGACTTGCTGCAGGATGAAGACTTTGCCTTGACGATCTATAGTATGGGCAGCAGTCTGGCGACCTGGGTGCAGGAGGTGCATTTACGCAATATGTTCGCGAAAGACGCACGTGTCCTCGGTATGACCAGCGAGGGCAACGAGACCGCCTGGCGCGGTTACAGTGCGGTTTCTGCCGCCAAAGTAGCGATGGAAGCCATAGCCCGCAGTATTGCCATGGAGTACGCACCGTATGGCCTGCGCGCGAATATTATTCAAGCCGGTGTGACCGACACTCCGGCTTTGCGCTTGATTCCTGGAAATCAACATTTAAAAGCCTCGGCAAAATCTCGCAACCCGTTTAACCGGATCACAACACCCGAAGACGTGGCAAACTTTATTTATCTGATGTGCTTGGACGAAGCCGCCTGGGCCAATGGCAACATCATTCGTGTCGACGGCGGCGAGCATATTAGCGGGTAGAGAGGGCCGCATAATGAAAATTCGTGCATTTTGCATGGCTCGGCGAGGACGCCTTCGCGAAGAGGTTTTAAATGGTGACTTTTACGAGTTTTCGTTCAGACACGACTAAAGAGAAGAAAAAAGACATGCTGTACATTCACGGTTTAGGACATTTTCACCCCGACAATATCATCGACAACACGTTTTTAGAGAATCTGGATATCGGTACCAATGACGAGTGGATCATTGAACGCGTGGGTATCAAAACCCGGCGTACGGTGCTGCCTTTGAGTTATATTGCAGAGACCCGCAACGCCGACCCGCGCGCCGCTATGGAGGCCTCTGAGTACAGCAATGCCACGACGGGCAAGCTCGCCGCTGAAATGGCATTGGACCAGGCCGGAATTTCAGCGGATCAAATCGGTTTGGTGATGGCCGGCGGATGTTCGCCGGACACCGTCACGCCGGCAGAAGCATGCACTATCGCGAGTGCGCTTGGCATCGAAGCGCAAGCTTTTGATCTCAACTCCGCATGTTCCAGTTTTGGCGCACAGATGTTTTTCATCTCGATGATGAACCCTGAATCCCTGCCGGAGTTTATCCTGCTGGTCTCGCCGGAAAACAACACCCGCACCATCGATTATCGCGACAGAAATACCGCTGTTCTTTGGGGAGACGGCACCAGCGCTGCTGTGGTCTCAACCCGGCATCCTGCCAGCGCAAAAGTCGAGTTCAATACTTTGACGTCAAGTCCGCAAGGGTGGGACAAAGTCGTCATCCCACGACTGGGTCATTTTCGTCAGGAGGGAGCGACCGTGCAGACATTTGCCATCAAGCGTACGGTCAAATGTTACCGGGAAATCAGCAACGGTCAGAACGGTCAAAACCGCCCGCTTTTTTTTATCGGCCACCAGGCGAATCTCAAAATGCTCGAGTCGGTTTGTGAGCGATGTCAGATTGCCCGGGACCGGCATCTGTTTAACGTGGACGTCTTTGGCAATACCGGCGCTGCAGGCGCGCCGATTGTGTTGAGTCAAAACTGGTCGGGATTTAAACATGGCGACCGCGTTGCGCTCATTGTCGTCGGCGCGGGATTGACCTGGTCCAGCATGACCATTGAGTTTAATTTCAAACCGGAGGACAGGTGACCTATCAGGAGTTTTTAGAGCGCGAACATTTTTCCCACCAAGAGTTGATCGCTTTTGCGTATGGCGCCCTGGTTGAGGACCCGCCGAAAGAATTTTCCAGACTGCCGACGCCGCCTTTTCTCATGGTGGATCGTGTTCTCAAAATCGACAAGCAGGGCGCAAAAGGCAGTCTCATCGCTGAGAAAGACATCAAGCTCGACGAATGGTTTTTCCAGTGCCATTTTTCCGGAGACCCGGTGCAGCCTGGCTGCCTCGGCGTCGATGCCATCTGGCAGTTGTTGGGGTTGTATTGTGTGTGCTGCGGCAGCGAAGGCTATGGCCGCGCCTTAGGTTGCAAAGAGATTTTTTTTGACGGACAAATTCGCCCGCATAACAAAGTTGTGCAGTATAGGATAAGCGTTCGACGATACTCGGTACTGCAGGGCGGACGGGCGTCGCTCATCATCGGCAACGGGGATGTGCTGGTTGATAGCGAGCCTATTTATTCGATTAAAGATGCGAAAGTGGGGATTTTTACCGGAATCGCCTATTCCGATTACCCGAATATGTCCGAAAATGCCGTCGGTGGAATCATGAAAAAGGATGTGTGAAGATGACGCCTTTAACCAAGGAAGATATTCTGGCGCTGATCCCACAGCGATCGCCTTTTCGTTTTATCGACGAGATCATTGAAATGAGCGAAGATGGAATCGTGGCGTCGTACACGTACAAAGAAAATGAGTCCTTTTATGCCGGCCATTTTCCCGGTAATCCGGTCACCCCGGGCGTGATTCTGTTGGAGACCATGGCCCAGACCGGCGTGGTCGCGTACGGTATCTATCTGGCGTCGTTTCAGATGAGCCGTGAAGAGATACAAAAGATCCTGACCTTTTTTACCGAGGCCGAGGTCGAGTTCTCCGGAATAGTGCGGCCTGGGGATCGTGTTCTCATATATGCAAAGAAAATCTATTTTCGGCGGCTGAAACTAAAAGTCGAAGCCGAAATCGTCCTGGAAAATGGCGATCGTGTTTGCAGCGGCACCATCGCCGGTATGGGAGTCAAATCAGAATGAAAAAAAGAGTTGTTGTCACCGGTTTGGGAGTCATTGCCCCTAATGGCCACGGCACAGAGGCCTTTGAATCGGCTCTGCGTAAAGGGTCTTCGGGAATACGTTTTATCCCGGAGCTCGAAGATCTGAAATTCGGCTGCCGGGTTGCCGGGGTTCCACAGAACCTCGATGAAATATGTGAGAAATATTTTACCGGAGAGCAATTGCTGGCGATGAATTCCAGCATTAAATTCGCCTGCATAACCGCGATCGATGCTTGGCTCGATGCGGGTTTTGAGGTTCCCGAAAGCGATTCCGATAGGGTAGACTGGGAAACCGGCGCGATTATCGGTACCGGAATCGGAGGTATGGATACCATCGGTGAAAAGATTGTTCCCATGACCGACGCCGGGAAAGTGCGACGGCTTGGCAGTACCGCTGTCGAGCAAGTTATGGCGAGTGGTGTTTCCGCCAAAGTGGGCGGCTTCTTAGCGCTCGGCAACCAGGTCACAACCAACAGCAGCGCGTGCAGCACCGGAACCGAGGCGATTATTGACGCCATGCATCGTATACGTTCCGGGCGTGCGCAACGAATGCTTGCGGGCGGTTCAGAGGGGGTGTCGCCATACATCTGGTCCGGCTTTGACGCCATGCGTGTTTTAAACCGGACACGAAACGATGAGCCTGAGAAAGCCTCCCGGCCGATGAGCGCCAGCGCGGCCGGATTTATTCCTGGCTCCGGCTCGGGAATTTTGCTGCTCGAAAGTCTTGAAAGCGCGCTTGAGCGCGGCGTACGAATCTACGCCGAAGTGCTGGGCGGCGCGATCAACTGCGGCGGCCACCGTATGGGCGGCAGTATGACGGCCCCGAATCCGGTGAGCGTTCAACGCTGTGTTCGGGAGGCCCTCACAGACGCCGGGATCAACGGCAGCGAAGTGGACGCGATAAACGGACACTTGACCGCGACGTTTGCGGATCCCCATGAAATCCGGAATTGGAGTCAAGCGCTGGAAAGATCCCCTGACGACCTGCCTCTCGTCAACGCGACGAAATCGTTGATCGGGCATGCCCTGGGAGCCGCCGGCGGCCTGGAATCGGTTGCCTGTGTTTTGCAGGTCTACCGCGGATTTGTTCACGGCTCCATGAACTGCGAAGACCTGCATGAAGAGCTGCTCCCTTATGCCGAAAGCATCGTACAACAAACACGCGAGACCCCGGAACTCAAAATCCAAGCAAAAGCGAGCTTTGGTTTTGGTGATGTGAATACCTGTCTCATTTTCAAAAAATGGTAATTATTCAGCCGAGGTATCGGAGTGCAACGCTTTAGCGTTGCGGCTTTCATTGAAACAATGCAAAACTAAAATTTTGCACTCCGAAGCTTCTCACGCATGAATAGATACAAAAAGTGGGATAAAAATTGAAAAGAACAATCGTCGAAGCTTGGAAAAAACGACAATTCTGAAACGTATGCATAAATAGGTTGACTAAATCGCTAAAATATGTAAATTAGAATTTTTACTGTAAGACCTCAGTTATGGTGATGGAGGTGTTGCAGATGACTGTTACCCTTTAGAACGCGGATGATCAGAATGCACGGATTTAATTAATTCAGGTGATATAAAAATAGGAAGGCATCCGTGCTTTCCGATTATCCCTGTTCTGACTGAACATGACTATCACGTCACCACCCGTAACAGACCGATTACTTTTTACTAAATAAACTTCTTGAATTTTAAGGAGGTCATAATGACAAAAGAAGAAGTTTTTAACAAAGTTGTGGATGTTTTGAAGAAGTACACTAAGGCAGACACCACTCCCGATCAAATTTCCATGGAAACGTCGATTTTAGAGGATCTCAAAATCAACTCTGCCAGGCTCGTAGACATCGTTCTCGACTTTGAAGATGTTTTTAATATTGAAGTCGATGATGATGATGCGGATAGTGTCGTGACAGTAGGCGACGGAGTTAACTTGATATTAGCCAAAATATGATAAGGTACCGAGATGATGGACTTGAAGCTTCGTACGAAAATGGCCTTGCGCATTCAGCGCTGGGTCGGATGGATAACATTTCCAGCTTGGGGCAGTATTCTGATAGGTCTCATGCGTTTTGGAGCGCGGTACAAAGTTGTCGAGCTGCGCGAAATTCGTAAGCGTTACAAACAACTGAAACGTTCTCAAAAGGGGCCGCTTCTCATTTGTGCGAATCATCTGACCAAGATCGATTCAGCCATCTTAAACTGGAGCTTTGCTTCGATATGGTCCTATATGCGTTCCTTCAAGGCTTTTTCGTGGAACCTGCCGGAACGCGCCAACTTTTATAACAATTCTATCTTACGGATACTCTGCTATTTCGGCAGTTGCGTGCCAGTGGATAGGGGGGGCAGCCGTGATGCGGTGAAGAAAAGTTTGGACAAGATCACTTACCTTTTGAAGAAAGGGCATCCTGTCACGGTCTTTCCGGAAGGCGGCAGAAGCCGGAGCGGCAGGGTCGATACCGAAGGGTTTACCTACAGCGTTGGCAGATTGGTTAAGAAAGTTGAAAACTGCCAGGTTTTGTGCGTCTATTTACGCAGCCACAAGCAGGAAACCTACAGCAATATTCCGCGCCGGGGATCTCGTTTCTATCTGAATATGGAGCTGATGAAACCGACCAGCCCGTATCGAGGCTTACGCGCGACCAGAGAAATCGCGGCGCAAATCGTGAATAAACTCACGCAAATGGAAGAAGTCTATTTTGCTTCTGTTGGGCGTTGACATTGTCGATTTCAAGGAAACGAAAAAATCCCACAAGTACCGGGACGCGCGTTTCGTCTCCCGGGTTTTTAGCGATGAAGAACAAAACACGATCCTGAATTCGAACAATCCGAATGTCGCCCTCTGGGCTTTCTGGGCCGTTAAGGAAGCGGCTTATAAAATCATTTCAAAGCTTTCCTCTCCCCCGGTTTTTCGTCACAAATGCTTCCGCGCGCGTGTCCTCGAACCGGCTGAATGGGACAAACGAACCAACCGGATTTTTATCGCTGTAGAATTTGATGCGACAGAGATCAAAACGGAAGTCCAGGTAAACACGAACAATATTTGTGCGGTAGGCGCTTATCCAACCACAGGCACGCTGGATGATTATCTCCGCACTGTGGACGCGAAAAAGGTCTCGCCGGCCGACCTGGCGGCATGGAAAGAGAAAGCGACTTTTCCGGAGAGCTTTACTGAAGCCGAACGCGCGTCCATAACCCGCGGCGATTCTGCCTTGGTGCGAAGCCACTGCAAAAACGCGCTTGCCGCAGCCCTCGAGATCAATCCAAAACGGCTGCAAATTATTCGCCCGGTTTCGGAAAAAAAGACACAACCTCCCTACGTTCTCCTCGATGATAGAAAAACCGCCATAGACATCACCTTGTCACATCATGGCGCTTGGTTAGCCTGGGCCTTCAGCGTGCCCCGGGGGTTCTCAGTTTAGGCCAGCACTGACGGTTAGGTGTTCACGCTTGAGCGTGCTTTCTTTATGGAGCTTACGTCCTAAAAACTGAACACCGAACTTTACTCGTATCTTATGCTTTCAACCGGATTGGCTAATTCCGCTTTCACCTCTTGCGTGCTCACCGTGACCAGCGCAATCACCAGCGCCAGTATGCTTGCCAGCACAAAGACCCGCCAGTCGAGATCGATGCGGTAGGCAAAAATTTGCAGCCAACGGCTCATGGCATACAGGGCAAACGGCCAGGCGACGATATTTGCAAACACGACCAAAATCAAGAAGTCCTTCGACAGTAAGCGTGTGATACTCATAACCGAGGCGCCGAGTACTTTTCTGATGCCCATTTCCTTTGTTCGCTGTTCGGTTGCAAAGGATGCGAGACTACGAGACTAAATAAGCCGAGCAGGGCAATCGATATAGCAAGAATGGAAAAATAGAAAAATATCTGCTGGAACCGTTGCTCCGATTTATAAAGAGCGTCCAGGGATTCATCTAAGAATCGGAATTCAAAGGATATCGATGGAGCAAATTTACCCCAGGCATTTTCAAGGGCGCTTAAGGTTTGAGAAATGTTACCGGAGTTGATTCTTACCGATACCTCATTAAATCGATTTCGCCAGGGCTGGTTCGTAAATATCAAAGTCTCTATTTTATCATGCAGCGTCGCAAAATGGAAATCTTTTATCACGCCAAATAAATTTCTTGACAAGCTATGATAAAAGTATATATTGTAGTATATATTAATTAACAGTCTCAACATCGAGGTGCAACATGACAACTGCAAAAATATTCATGAGTGGTGCAAGCCAAGCGGTACGATTGCCAAAAGATTTTCGATTTAGCGATACGGAAGTTTATATCAAAAAATTTCAAAATATCGTTATGCTGATTCCGAAAGATGACGCGTGGGCGCTATTTTTCGCCAGCTTGAACAAGTTTTCCGATGATTTTATGGATAACAGAGACCAACCACAGCAACAATCCAGAGAGTCATTACAATGAGATTCATGCTGGACACAAATATCTGCATTTACATCATCAAGAAAAAGCCGGAAAATGTGTTGAATCGTTTTCAAAAAACTTCTGTTGCCGATATCGGTATTTCATCGATTACAATGAGCGAATTAGCATACGGTGTGGAAAAAAGCCTAAAGAAAGAACAAAACAAAATTGCCCTTCTCCTCTTTATCTCACCGCTCGAAATAACACCCTATGCTGATCCGGCGGCGCAACACTATGGTGAAATTCGAAGCGCACTCGAGAAGATCGGACAGCCCATCGGCGCATTGGACATGCTCATTGCCGCACACGCAAGATCGTTAAATGTAACGTTGGTCACCAATAACACAAAAGAGTTTGAGCGTGTGCCCGACTTGAAAGTCGAAAATTGGGTATTTTAAAGATGGTTTTTGAACATGGTTTTCTCCAATTTGGATTGCAGAATGCGGAGTGCAGAATTTATTCCGAAATCGAGAAGTTCTCGTTACCTCCTTATTGGTCAATAAGCATGCCAATACTGTTTTTCTTCAAATTAAAACAAATGCACCCTGGGTAAAGTATCCGGTTACAGAACAGTAAGTGTTCGCTATCGAACATCCTATATATGAAAACTGGTGGTTTCAGATCTCACTTGACATTTTATTTTTATCTTTTTAAGTTAAAAATACAAAAAATTTATTGAATCTGAGGTAACAAACGACAGGTAGAGAACATGCCGAACTTGATGACCGCAGAAGAGCTTTTCGAGATGGGCAACAGCCAGCGGTGTGAACTGATCAAAGGAGAATATATTGCAATGTCCCCTTCAGGAGGAACCCACGGGAGATTGACTAACAAAATGGGTAGAATTATTGGAAATTTTATTGAAGAAAAGAATCTGGGAGAAGGCTTTGGCGCCGAAACCGGTTTCATCCTTTCCAGAAATCCGGATACGGTTCGGGCCCCGGATTTTGCCTTTATTGCCAAAGAGCGCCTCACGTTAATAGATGAGTTCGATCAATTCCTCTCCATTGCACCTGATCTGGCCGTTGAGGTGGTCTCTCCCGGCGATCTCTGGACGAAAATCGAGAAGAAAATCAAAGATTTTCTCCACGCGGGCGTCCGCTTGATCTGGGTCATCAATCGTTCAAATAAAACGATTCACGTGTATCATGGCTTTTCGGATGTCCGTGTACTCACAGAATCCGACCACCTCACTGGCGAAGATGTCTTGCCCGGCTTCTCGATCCCGGTCAAACGAATCTTTGAGTGAAGCCTGCGCCATCGAATCCGACCTATCACAAACTTATCTCACGGGGCAGCCGCCAGTCAGCAAACTTTACTCGTATCTTAAGCTTTCAACCGGATTGGCTAATGCAGCTTTCACCGCCTGTGTGCTTACCGTCAGCAGCGCCAATAACTTGCAGCACATGAAAATTTTAGTGGATATTTTCACATTTATATCTTAACTTAATTCCGAAATTCGTAAAATCAGAAAGGAGATGCGATGACAAGAACCGTTCAAATCCGAAAAAAAGGCACGCTAACCCTTCCGATGGAACTGAGGAAACGGTATCAACTAGACCGCCGCCCTCAGAATAAAAGCCCAATTTTTGTCACATTCAGCAGCAAAGATTTTTATCCCGATTCCGAACTTGGCGCGGAATCAGCGAAGAAACTCTGCTAAATCTATGGGTTCAAGAAAAAATAGGCCAAGCAGAGAGCCAGCAAAAAACATAATCCCGAAGCTGCGAATGTGGAGACCTGATGTGCCGGGTCCTTTATGTCAAAAAAGGCATGAAAACCACCTTTGTCATCCTCGGCGCCGGCATGACCGAGCTCATCCGCCTGGCGCTGTACAATCCTATCACAAAATCGAAAATTTAACCAGCACAGGTCCGCCGGAAAAATACGATGTGGTCGGCCCTATCTGCGAATCCTCCGACTGCTTTGGAAAAGCCGTCACCCTGCCGCACACCCGGCGCGGCGACTTGATCGCCATTCGCAGCGCCGGCGCCTATGGGAAGGTCATGGCCTCGCGGACTAATTTGCGGGATTGGGCCCCTGTATTTTATTCTGACAAATGACGCCCGAAGGGCAAATGACTGTGCGGAGCACTAAATGACTTTTTTCGCAGCGAAGTCAGCAAAAAAGCTTAGGCGCTTAGCGCCGTACATCGACAAAACTTTGCCGATGTTGTAAAATTCATTTATTTAAGCGGTTTGAGTAGAGTAGGCAATATGCAGTAGGCAGTTGGCGGTAAGCAATTAAAAAGATGCGCCGTTTTTTTGCCTACTGCCTACTGCCTACTGCCAACTGCCTACTGCCTACTTTGTGTGTTTCAATTGTTAAAATGACTACTGCTCCAATG
>JBHHWX010000183.1:0-10464 GCA_046756745.1 bacterium
TCGTAAATCGTTTCTCTTTTTTCATCAGAAAAACACACCAAATCCTTCCAGAAAGTGCGATTTTTGAGACACACAGTTTTAAGCGCGGTTTCAAAGTGAATTCCGTGAACCTTCTTTCCCTGGAACCCACAAAAAACCCTGACCGCTGATTGGAGTTAGAATGCATCCGGCATTGTCAACAATCGGGTTTAATTAAACTCGATTGTTATCTTTTCCTATAGTCTGATATTATTCCCCCCACCTGCACGGTTGTGTTACTGCCCGTTTTTGAAAGGCACGGTTCAAGAAAAGACGCTTATGGCTCAAGAGAATAATCAGATTGAATGCCCGCACTGTGGGCATGCGGTCAACGTGACAGACATCGTGTACCGCCAGGTGGATGAAGCGCTGAGAAAGCAATACAACGATGAATTGGCCAAGGAAAAAAACCAAGTACCAGACGCAACTCGACAGTCTGAAAGACGCGCGCGAGGCCTTCGAAAAGGAAAAAGAGAGGCAAGCCGAAACCATAGCCGCCGCGATCAAGCAAGGGGTGAAAGAAAAAGAGGCGAATCTAAAAGCAAAGATCAAGGCGGACATTGAGGAGGCGCAATCGGATCAGCTCAAGTCGCTTCAGGACGAGTTGAGGGAAAAGTCGTCTCAGTTAAAAGAATACTACAAAGCCAAGTCGGAGATTGAACGTTTAAAAAGGGAAAAGGATGAGTTGAGGGAGGCCGTCGAGGCCGAGGCCGAGAAAAAGCTTACGGAAAAACTCGTGGCGGAACGTGACAAGATCCATCAGTCTGAAAAGGAAAAATCGCTGCTCCTTATCTCAGAGAAAGAAAAAATCATCGCCCAGCTCAATGACCGGTTAAAAGAAGCCCAACGGAAGGCGGAACAGGGATCCACGCAGCTTCAGGGGGAAGTGCAGGAGCTGGCTATTGAGGACTGGCTTGCCGCCCAATTCCCGCTGGATACCATTGAGGAAATCAAGAAAGGCATGAGGGGTGGCGACTGTCTCCAGATCGTCAATACAAGAAGCCGACAACATTGCGGGACCATTTACTATGAAAGCAAACGCACGAAGGATTTTCAGGCCACTTGGATCGAAAAATTTAAAGCCGATATTCGAGAACGCAAAGCGGATATCGGCGTCCTCGTGACCCAGGCCATGCCGGTGGACATGGAACGGATGGGACTTCGGGAAGGGATCTGGATCTGCACCTTTGAAGAGTTCAGAGGGCTTTGCGTTGTCCTGAGAGAGAGTATCATCCGCATCGGCACCGCCATCGCCGCCCAGGAGAACAAAGGCGATAAGATGGGCATGCTCTATGATTTTTTAACCGGCAACGAATTCAGGCACCAAGTGGAGGCCATCGTCGAAGGTTTCACCCAGATGCACACCGACCTCGAATCCGAAAAGCGTGCCATGAACGGCATTTGGAAAAAAAGAGAAAAACAAATCCAAAAAGTCCTCCTCAATACCAATCATATGTACAGTTCCATTAAAGGGATCGCAGGCAGCGCCGTCCAATCCGTTCCCTTGCTGGAAATGCCTCTGACCGATGATGAGGAGGTTATGGGGGAATGAGCGTCCTTTAAACAGGACGATTCATTCGGTTTAGACAAGTTCAAAAAAAGACCATGCCGAAACAAAACGACAATTCAAAATCTCTCGAATCCTGGATCTGGGATGCCGCTTGTTCCATCCGGGGGGCCAAGGACGCGCCGAAGTACAAAGATTTCATCCTGCCGCTGATTTTTACCAAACGACTGTGTGATGTCTTCGACGACGAGGTCAATCGTATCGCCGAGGAAGTCGGTTCACGCAAAAAGGCCTTCCAACTGGTCAAGGCCGATCACAAGTTGGTCCGTTTCTACCTGCCCTTGCTGCCTGCAGACACCGAGCAAGCCGTCTGGTCGATTATCCGGAAGCTCTCCGACAAAATCGGCGAACAGCTCACCACCCACCTGCGGGCCATCGCGAAAGAAAACCCCCTGCTGCAGGGCATCATCGACCGCGTCGATTTCAATGCCACGACCCACGGCCAGCGTGATTTAGATGATGACCGCCTGTCGAACCTCATCGAGGCCATCAGTACAAAAGGCCTGGGCCTAAAGGATGTGGAGCCGGATATCATCGGCAAGAGCTACGAATACCTCATCCGCAAGTTCGCGGAAGGCGGGGGGCAGAGTGCGGGCGAGTTTTACACGCCCAAAGAAGTCGGGTTGATTATGGCCAAGGTCATGGATGCCGAACCCGGCATGGCGGTGTACGATCCCTGCTGCGGTTCCGGCAGCTTGCTCATCAAATGCGAAATTGCAATGGAAGAAAAAATGCATCTGCAGAGTAAAAAGAAGTACGCGCCACTCAAGCTCCACGGGCAGGAGTACATCGCAGATACTTGGGCCATGGCCAACATGAACATGATCATTCATGACATGGAAGGTGAAATCGAAATCGGTGACACCTTCAAAAACCCCAAGTTCCGCGACAAAGGCGGCAAACTGCAAACCTTCGACCGCGTCGTCGCCAATCCCATGTGGAATCAAGATTGGTTCACCGAAGCCGACTACGACAATGACGAGCTCGACCGCTTCCCCGCAGGCGCCGGATTCCCCGGAAAATCCTCGGCCGACTGGGGCTGGGTGCAGCACATGCACGCCAGTCTGAACGAAAAAGGCCGGGCCGCCGTCGTCCTCGATACCGGGGCCGCCTCCCGTGGTTCAGGCAATGCAGGGACCAATAAGGAGAAGACCGTACGAAAATGGTTCGTGGACAGCGACCAGATCGAGGCCGTGCTCTACCTGCCGGAAAACCTTTTCTACAATACCTCGGCACCGGGCATCGTCATCTTTCTTAACAAGGCCAAACCAAAAAAACGCCAGGGAAAGGTTTTTCTCATCAACGCCGGCCGGATTTTCGAAAAGGGTGACCCGAAGAACTTCATTCCCGATGAGGGGATCGCCCGTATTACCGACGCGCTCAAAAACTGGAAAGAAGAAGACAAACTCAGCCGCATTGTCGACCACGAAGAGATAAAGAAGAACGACTACAACATCTCCCCCAGCCGCTACATCCACACCTCGGACGCCGAAACCTATAGGCCGATTGCGGAGATCGTCAAAGAGTTGGAGGCGATTGAGGCCGAGGCCAGGGAGACGGATAGGGCGTTGAAGGGGATTCTGAGCAGAATCATGGAATGAAGGCAATTATAGCCATGTACAGCTACGTATAGCCTGTTTGCACTATAAGCAGCTATAGCTTGATATGTGTAATCATTTTAAACAGCATTAGCATCACCAACTGAATAGTAGGAATTGATGACTGTACAGGAAACAAAGAAACAACATTTTCTCCCCTTCGTGTATCTAAAGTATTTCCGCCGCTCAGAAAAAGTGGCTAGCAGAGAAAAGGCAACCATACTTCGTGATGATGGAAATTCTGTAACTGAAGAAAAAGTTGCGAATCAGTGTTATGTCAGATGGTTTTATAAAAAAGAAAATACAACGGAATCTGAGGCTGCGTTCCAAATATATGAAAATGATTGGGATGAAGTAGTTGCCCGAGTACATGCAGGCTACGAAGAAAGCGCACTAATTTTCTTACAAATGGTCCTGTATCACTTTCGAAATTTATCAATCAGAATGCTTTCTGATGAAATTGGTAGATTTGATGCTGTGCAAGGATCGGTCTGTGCGTTTGTAGAACAAAAAATTATGAGATTATCAGACGGTGTGCATTTCACCGATGAAGATGCCCATGTAACTAATTTTCCATGGGAGACTCGTATAGTCAAACTGGAAGCCCCTATTCTATTAACCAGTGATAACCCGTCAGTTATGACTATTACTGATAAAACAAAAGAAAAATATGGCCCCTTCTTTTTACCCATTAGCCCATCGGAGCTTTTAGTCGCAATAGATAAAAGTAAATACCGATTTAAGAGTCATAATGGAAATATTCATGACGGATATATAGCAAATGCATACGTAGCCGCACAGGGACTGCGCCATTTATATTACAGCCAACCAATGATTGACTCACAGAGAAAAGATCTTTGGATGTTTATTGAACGTAATGGCGCTGACAAAGGAGATCGGGGCTCATTTGAGCATAATATATTTGTACCAGGACATCCACTGTATGGAGATAAAAACAATCAAAAATTTCAATTTTTACAGGAAATTACTTAATATAATTTTAAACGGTAGCCATAAGTTGAGTAAAAGTAAGCTACTAGCAAATTCAGCCGAGACCAGGGAGAAGGATGTGGTGTTGAAGGGAATTTTAATATGAGCTTATCCGGTTAACCGCCCCAATCGCAATATCTTGGGGTGGCCGAGCATTATCTGTGCTGTCGCTCCTCGATATATTGTACCAAGAGCAATGAAGCGGATAAGCCTATTTTAATATTGGTGACTGTCTGATGGCGGACACAAACTTACTTCTCGATCCGCTTCCTCCTAGTTGGAACAACTGCCAGTTTGGAGACATTTGCGGTCGAGTAAAGGACTCCTACAAGCCAGTTGAAGGCGGCGAAGCTTTTTACGTAGGGCTTGAACACCTCGCCCAAGGTTTTCCGGCGTTTGTTGGGCGAGGGATCGAAAGTGAAGTCCGTTCATCGAAAACCGCTTTCAAAGTTGGTGATGTCCTCTTTGGAAAACTGCGTCCATATCTTCGCAAAGCTGTACAAGCCGACTTTGATGGAATATGCTCTACTGATATTCTGGCCTTCCGCCCAGGGGATCAATGCGAGTCAGATTTCCTGAAGTATCTGGTGCACAGCGATCCGTTCATCGACCACGCCAAATCGACAACGTCCGGCGTTCAGCACCCTCGCACATCATGGCCATCTCTCAGGGAGTTTCGCTTCTCACTTCCCCCTCTCCCAGAACAAAAGAAAATCGCGCACATCCTTTCGACTGTGCAGCGGGCGATTGAAGCGCAGGAACGCATCATCCAGACCACCACCGAACTGAAAAAGGCCCTCATGCAAAAGCTCTTCACCGAAGGTCTGAGAGGTGAACCCCAAAAACAAACCGAAATCGGGCTTGTTCCGGAAAGTTGGGGGGTTGTGCCGCTCATTTCAATTATTCGCTCCAAGCTGCAGAATGGTGCATTCGTTAAAAAACCGGAGACTGGAATCGGCTACCTTTTCGCCAATGTTGTCGACATGTATCGCGAGACGCATCTCGATCTGACACAGCTCGAACGATTGAACGTTAAGTCTTCCAAGATCGGCAGGTATTGGCTAGAAGATGGCGATGTCCTCGTCGTCAGATCCTCACTTAAGCGAGAAGGGATTGGTCAAAACTGCGTCGCCAGAGACCTCTATGAGCCAGTATTTTACGACTGCCACCTTATTCGAGTTCAGACAAAGAAAGACATACTGCTTCCCGAATTCTTGTCTTACTACTGGCGTTCTGATATCGGGAAGAATGACCTCGTACTCCGGTCCAAAACGACGACGATGACGACGATCAACCAACAGGGTATATCGAAAGCACTGATCCCGGTCGCGCCAATTAAAGAGCAAATGCAGATCATTGAACATCTTGAGTTGTTGGATCAAAAGACGATAAATCACCGCGAGAAGAGACATGCTCTTCAAGACCTCTTCCGCACCCTCCTTCACGAACTGATGACCGCAGCAATCCGTGTAGGCGGATTGGAATTAAAAATTGAGAATTAGGAATTACGAATGGAACCAACCAAACAAAAAGCCCATCGAGACATTGTAAACAACTCCTCATTCCTGATTCGTAATTCCAAATTGAGCGTGCCGATGACTGCGGGTATCCGCGTTTGTGATATCGACATGACTGAACTAAACAGGATATGAGCAACAGAAAACAGTTTGAAAATAACCTGTACGCTCCGGTAATGTGACCATAGGTCTTGATGCCCTAAGGGAATGGATGAACGACTTTTATAGACAAGATAAGTTCAAGCGAGGCATCATTATACTGAAAGCGCAAATAACGCCGCGCAATGGCAATATGGTGTGGAACTTCTCAGCGATAGTCTGCTGACGATAGCAAATAAGAGAATAGCTGATGGGCGTAAACATTGATTTGACGGAGTCATTTCCACCGCTTGCACGGGCACCCATTGTGGAGGCCGTGATTGATATTCGTGCACGCCTTGGAGTAGAGCTAAAAGAAGGACGAATCAAGCCAAGCTTGGAGGCCAAGCTCGACGGTTACCAGTTCTTGGACTCTCAGCAGCAAATAGAAATTCAGCATGAGGTGAGTTTGCAAGGCGAGGCTTCCCACAGCCCGATCGTTCGCAAGTTGGGTTGGAAGGGGATGCGCTTTCAATCCACCGACAAAAAATATATCGCGCAATTCAATCGTGACGGATTTGTTTTTAGTCGCCTGGAACCCTACGAGAGCTGGAATCGGCTTTACCAGGAGTGTATGCGTCTTTGGCATGTCTATGTTGAACTTACCCAGCTCATCGAGATACATCGGATCGGATTGCGCTACATCAATCGCATTCAACTCCCTCCTGATGAACTGCGTTTCGAGGATTACTTGGAAGTAGCGCCGCAGGCTCCGAAAGGGCTGGATTTACCGTTTCATAGTTTTCTGTACCAGGATACGCTTGCTGTTCCGGGGTATGCGTATGCGATTAATGTCGCCAAGACGATACAGCCACCGGCTGCGCCTGGCATCCAAGGCCTTGGGTTGATTCTCGATGTCGACGTTTACACCACACAAGGGGTTGAATTGGATGAGGCATTTTTAGAGCAGCGGTTGCTTGAAATGCGGTGGTTGAAGAATAAGGTATTTTTTGGCAGTGTCACACCCAATGCACGTAAACTGTTTCATTAGATTTTTGAGGAGCAGAAAATGACTGCGATAGC
This sequence comes from bacterium, assembly GCA_046756745.1. Taxonomy (GTDB): domain Bacteria; phylum Zhuqueibacterota; class Zhuqueibacteria; order Oceanimicrobiales; family Oceanimicrobiaceae; genus JBHHWX01. The sequence continues at coordinate 6,852 of JBHHWX010000183.1, forward strand.
ACTTCGTCAATATACAGCTGTGACTTCGGGCGGAGCGAGCGAAATGGCAGGGTTTATTGATCGCCAAAGGCAGGAATCGCGGCGGCGGCTACAGGGTTCCTACACGCTCGGGCAAGAGGCAAAGGGATCGATTAATGAGCTTTACCAGGTATATGGAGAATGTCACCAAGCAAACTGGGATGGTTACGGTGCCGCACCAGTTTCCGTACGTGCATTCCAACTGGCGCATGAATTCCTGGAGGCATTGCCGCTGGGGTCTCCTGCCCCATCCGTTGGTGCCGAACCGGACGGGCAGATCACATTGGAGTGGTATTATTCTCCTAGACGTACCTTATCAATCAGTGTCAGCCCAGAAGGCGAACTGCATTACGCCGCACTCATGGGAGCCAGCAAAGCTTACGGAACCGAACCTTTCTATGGTGAGGTGCCCAAGGAGGTCTTGGACTTGATTCAGCGGATTACATCAGCGTAATGGATGGGCAATCAATCAAGCCCGTTACATCCGCCGAGCAGCTTGCCCGATTCATATTTTTCCGAAATCGCCTGCGGAAGGACTGGACGGTAAAGCCGGATGAATTCATCCCATATCCATATCCAGACCTATCGGTCACACGCCACATCAACCTTACTGAAACAGAAATTTGGAATATCGGTCGGCGCATTGCCCAGCAAAGAGAAAAGCCCCTGCTGGCCCGTGCGGATGTACAAGCCTCCAGTTTTGAGCGGCATAGATTGCGGGTCGTTGCGGCACCTATTGCGGATAACCCCAACCATGCAAATGTCACGGACTGGCCGACGGAAAAGTCGGCCCAGAAAGCTATAGCGCAAGAGATTTCCGCTGTCATTGGTAAGGCCCGAAAAGCGCCAACTGAGCCTGACTGAACCGAGGATCAACGTGTTATAGTCTGTATCACAGTTGAGCGTACCCTATGGTTGGCTCTATTTCGGGCATATAACGCCTCTTCACGACGAATAAGCGGCAAACACAGTCTTTTATGCCGCGGAAATCGTCTTTAGGACGTAAAACATTTGCATGTCCTTGCGAATTGCCCAGAAATACACTTTGCAAATAGACGTCTAAACACATAATATGATTACATGATTAAACGCGCTCTCTGGCTGGACCGAATATACAAGGCATGGACGCGGCGGTCTGTCGTTTGGCTGTCCGGCGTGCGCCGGGTGGGCAAGACGACGCTTGCCCGAATGCTGCCCGACGCGGTGTACATGAACTGCGATCTGCCGTCTACCCTACGCGCACTGGAGGACCCGGAGCTGTTTCTCGATGTACAGACGAAGGACAGCATCCTGATATTTGATGAGGTCCATCATCTTAATGACCCCAGCCGTCTGTTAAAGATCGCCGCCGACGCCTATCCGCATTTGAAGGTGCTGGCGACCGGTTCGTCCACACTGGCGGCAACCCGCAAGTTCCGCGATTCGCTCACGGGCCGCAAACAGGCGATCCATCTGTGCCCGGTGCTCTGGGAGGAGTGCGATGATCCTTTCGGTGTGTCGGATCTGGACCGCCGCTTGTTACACGGCGGATTGCCCGAGCCCTTGCTGGCTGCCGGCAAGGAAAGCGCATTCTTCAACGAATGGATCGACAGCTTCTATGCGCGGGACATTCTGGAACTGTTCGGCATCCGCAACCGCCAGGGGTTTTTGGCGCTGTTCAGGTTGTTGCTGCGTCAAAGCGGCGGGCAAGTCGATTACAGCCAACTGGCGAATCTGAGTGAGTTGAGCCGCGCCACGGTGAAGGCGCACATCGAGGCCATGCAAGTTGCCCATGCGGTGCATTTGTTGCGCCCCTTTCACGGCGGCGGTAAGCGCGAGATTGTCAGCAGGCCCAAATGTTATGCCTTCGATACCGGTTTTGTGACCTTCGAAAAAGGATGGGATACGATCCGTGACGATGACCGGGGCCTCTTGTGGGAACACCTCGTATTGGATGCCCTCCACGTTCGCTTTGCGGACGAGGACATTTTTTACTGGCAGGACAAGTCGCGCCGGGAAGTGGATTTTGTCCTCCGGCGCGGGCGCGACCGCCTGGATGTCTTGGAATGTAAGATCAATCCGGACAAGCTGGATCCGAGACCGGTAGAGGTGTTTCGGAGCCTGTATCCCAAAGGGGAAAATTACATCGTCAGTCCCGCTGTGAAAAAGCCCTACAAGGTGCGACGGGGCGATTTGGTGTTCACTGCATGCACGACAAGGGATCTTCCATCGTGAGACCGGGAGAACATAAAACGGTCCAGGCGCGTATCTTGGCATATGCCGAAGCCATCGGCTGGACATTCGTATCCCGCGATGAAGCGGAACAGCGTCGCGGTTTCGATCCTGATGCGGCCCTCAAAGACAGGGCGAAAGGCGGTTCTCTCTTCTTCGATGACCTGCTCGATACCAAAGTACGGGCATTCAACCCACGGTACGCTGAAGCCGAGGGTGCATTGCTGGGCAAGTTCCGCCACCTTCATGCCGACATCTACGGCAACCGGGAATTCGTTGCCTACCTGAGAAACTGGGGAAAGTTTTTCGATCAAGAGGAAAAGTGGGAACGCGACCACATCCTGATCAACTACGACACACCATCAAACAACATCTTCGAAATCACTGAGGAGTTCGCCTTTCACAACGGCCACTACGGCACGCGCGAGGATGTCGTATTCCTGATTAACGGCATTCCCGTCGTGGTGATTGAGTGCAAAAACGCCGACAAGGATGAGGTGATTGCTCTAGGGGTGGATCATATCCGCCTTTGAGCCTGTAGGAAAACCCCGGAACGTGCTGTAAATTGCCTTCATCTTTTGAGAGTATCCTCCAAAAGTATGTCATTTCATGAGGAGGAGCGATGGCCCGTTATAGCCCTATTCTTACGATCAAAGCAAACTGATTCCCATCTATTTTGCCGTGACCAGCGACAGTTATAATTCCCGCGTGGCGACAATTATTTTTCCCGATTGATTACAAATAGGTTATTCAAGTCCGACGATTCGGAGGGCTTTGAATGATCATAGACAATCAAGCGAGGAAATTGATGAAATATCTACAGGAGAAAAGAACCTATGGGGTCGCAGCCACCAAGTCCGGCATGGGTGAAAAGACAGCCCGGAAATATCGTGATCTCGGCAAACTTCCCAGTGTGTAGCAACACTGTGTCGTCACAATCCGAAGTCACATAGCCGATCACAGTTCAGCAAAAAGCGGTTGACCTTACCGGCGGGAGTCTGGCGTAGAGAATAGGAGGCAGTCTCCCGCCGCGCTTTTGACTTCAGGCAAAGGGCATTCTTTGAGTGAAGTGAAATGTATGCCCTTTGCGGTTTTTCACTCAAGGCATTATCAGACTAAACGGGGATCGGGGGAGAAACCCGATCCCCGGATTTTTATTCCCTCCCTAAAATTAAATCTGCGGCCTTCTGTGCCTGAGCTGCGGCGTTGACCACCATCTTGGGCTTGTCTTTAAACTTTCTCACCCATCCTCGGATATAGGCGGCGGAATTGTCGATGGTCCTGTTTTCTATCCCGGCATGACCGCAGAGAAATGCGGCTCCCATCTCTGCGATGAGTTCTTCTTTGCTGTAGTTGGTCGATCCGAAGGGGCAAAGATCGGTCA
>JBHHWX010000184.1:0-10377 GCA_046756745.1 bacterium
GATCCTTCGACAGGCTCCCCGAATAAATCGGGGCAGGCAGGACAACGGTTTGTGCAAACGCGCAAGGTTGTTTTGTTGAAATAAGCCACGGTAGAAGGTGACTTGGTTTTAAAAAAGGTCGCCTTTTCTACAGGCAATCACGAATCTAAAAAAGTACCGCTCAGTGGGTCTCCCAAAACACTGAGCGGCGACCGTACATCCGGCCGGGCCTCAGAGTATCCTGAGATGTAAAACCGGATTCAGGGTTTTTTACAAAATCACCCAATCACTCACAAGTAATTGACCACGATTATCAAAATTTTCCACTAATTCTTTTTTGTAATAGATAAGAAGGTGCTTGTTGGCCCCGTATAACCCACAGGATGTGTAAACAGGTTGATTCTAACTCCACGAGCGTCTTCCTTTGAGATAGGGATGTCGCCGTTCTCTGACGCGCTCGTCCATGCTTGAACAAGAATCTTGGATCTGCAGGATTGATTCTTGCAGTAAACTTCGTGCTCGCTGTACGGTGGGAAAAGGCCTTTGGGTAATAGTTCAGCGCTGCCACTGCGTTCTCCACAGCGAGGACAGTTCACATGGGGAACATGAATGACATCATTTTCATCACGAAAAGCATTGAATTCCATTTTACACCTCCTACAATGAATTACGCTTAATTAGTGTCTGAACGAAAAGTCGATTTTTAATGTATTTGCGAGCGTTTCTCAGCGAAGCAATCTCACTATTAGGCACGGCATGAGATTGCTTCGGCAAAAAACGCCTCGCAAAGACAGCTATATGGGTCGTTTTCGTTCAGACCCTATTTAGGGTTCCCTGTATAAAGGGCAAGTCTTATTATTCCCCTTACAAACTCGTTCTACGTGATCAGAACCTACGTCTTGATAAGCTAACGCCAATTGATGAATTGGAATACGTTCCGCTCCCAAATCACACCAATATTTGTTCATTAAGTATTCCAGCCATGGACAGTCTTTTGAATTGCTCTGAGATTTCATAACGCGCCTCCTGTGTATTCTCCTACTTCTAATTTTTCGCAGACGATGATGAGATCATCTCAATAGCCCATTCTGCAGTTTCTGCGGTCCAGCCATGAGTATCGTTAGATGCCTTTTTAAGAGCGGGCATCGCAACTAAAGCACCAATTTTTCCTAGCGATTCGGCGGCGCTCCTTCTCACTAAAGGCTCCGGATCATTAAGACCATTAATTAAGGCCCGAACACCCATCGGATATCTTAACCATCCCAAAGCTTGAGCGGCTGCCTCTCGGATTAAAGGATCGTTACTTTTCAATTTGTCAATCCAATCTTCAGCCTTATCCGCATAACCTAGTGTTCGTATTTCCCCAGATGGAGATACGACTTTGCCTCGACCACACATATAAACATAGCCCACTCCTTTTAAAACTTTAAAAGTAAGCGGAAAAGACAAATCGCTATCAAATTGCCATCCAGGCAACCAATTCAACTCGTTAATAAGTCCTTTTTTAATTATTATGGTGAGTTGTCCCTTGATGATTGTTAGTTGTGTCTTAAATTCTCTATGTTCATCTTGATTAAAAGCCAATGTATCGTTAGTATACACATGCTCAGCGCCTGGTGCCCATGTCAATGATGGGCCTGCCTTTGAACCCATAACACCCATTCGCATTTGATTATTGTATTGTTGATAAAATGGTGATTCCATTTGAATCAAACGGTCATTTGGGTTATTCCTTATATATTTTACCGAAACACGGGTTTCAACTTCAATGAGAGAATCAGCAACTTCCATATTAATAATGAAAGTATATGATGTGTCCTTTTGTGCAAGGAGCGTTTCTACCCCTAATAAAATGACCGATACGGAAATAAATATAAGCTTGCCCATAGAATTTTCTCCAATTCATGGATAGTGATGTTAATCTCTATTACGTGCGAGTTGAGGAAACCTTGCTCGAACAGGAGCCCCATCCCCATAACGAATAGAAATACCTTTCACATCTTCTTTCACAACAGCCATCAGCTTCTCAATTCGACTCTCATTCGCACTTAATTCCCAACTTGAAGAAGCTAAAGTGTAATAAGCATCTCCCCCAAAACTCCACATACTAACGGGTTCACCTTCTAAGGTCTTTCCAGTCAGCTTAGCGCCTTCACATTTTATTTTTATCTTACTTTTGTTACTAACATTAACCTCAATTAGCGCCAAAACAAATCCTTCATTTGGAGTTATGGTTTTCTTTTTGGGGACTAAGGCAAACTCACCAGAACTATTTATGCCTGGTACAAGTTCCACAACAATATCCTGCCCTTGTTTGGTTAAATCAGTTTTTGTTATTTCGATGGTGAGCGGCACCTTTGACCTTGGTGAGTTTTGCCCAATAAACTTGACTCTGACCCCTCCTTTCAAATCCTTCGCATAAGCAGACCAGGTGATAAACAAACGAGGTGGATTTTCCATCCCACTGAATATTGGATAACCAGTTCCAAGGATATTCATACTTCTTTGTTCATACTTTATCCCTGCCGCGTCAAGAAAATCAAAAAATCGACTCATGTGTTCTGCTCCATAACCGGCAATATCGCCCTTATTCAGGCCGGCGAGTGACTTGATCGGATTGGTCTTAGATGTGAAAAACCATATCTTCTCATTCCAGGTCTGAATTAATTGTAAAACCTTCTTGTTAGTTTTCACATACACAACATTTGTCGATTGCTTTCCCTTTTGCTTACTAACCTGGCAATAAATAGTGCTTACGCTAAAGAATACAGCGAAAGTGAGCATCGTTAAAGCAATCGCAGCAAGTTTAAAAAGATTTCTAAAAAGCATTGCTCTATTCTCCTTATTTCTTTGACGCTTTAATATTCAACGTCCGAAGGTGCAAATACCTGTTGATGCCTCATAATCGCATTCATGAACTCGGACATGGAAATCGTACTCCCATCAGAAGAACTCAATAATTCGAAAATCTTATCATTCGTTGCTTTCATTCTTGAAGGAACTGTCAATTTTTTATTGAGCACGATCTGGTCATCATGATCAATTATTGCAAAGTCAATATCATCCTGAATACATAGATATTCGTAAAGTACTCGAGTCTTGTCTCCCCTTGGTCTAAATGGAACCTGTACTACCTCTATATCATACGGATTATATGGGTCATCGTAAATTTTTCCATAGATTGCAATAATTTGTGGATTATTTATTGGACTTATTACACTGGCGAGAGTAATTTTAGCAGTTCGGAGTGCTTGAAGATCTTGAAAATCGCCCTGAGCATCGCGTAGAAAAAGAGTGGCGCGAGGCATAATACCATCCCTCGTAGCAAGCAATACACTGGTTTTGACTAATTGTGAAAGAGCCGGATGAACTGTTGTTATGTTTAATGACCAAGGCGGTAAAGTAAACACAGACTGCCAATGTGCCCATCCATCTAATGCAAATTTCGCAAGAATAAAATCAGAATGAATGTCATGGCATTTTCTCATTTCTTCTTCGGCAGATTTATATTGCATTGACAGATGAAGGCATGAGGCATAAGCATAATGCAAAAGTGGATTTTTGGGGCTTAGATCAAATGCAGATTTAAATTTCTTTACAGCTTCCATAACCAATCCTTCTGAGCCTGTACTTTTTACATTGAACATCTCAGGTCCGATATCCACTTGTGATTCAATTATCTCTAATGCTTCTGTAATATAAGTAGAGGCTTCCTCTGACAATTCTTTTGTATGCCACATAATAGACCTCCATTGGTTTATCATATAAAGTGGGGCTTACAGCTCTATCAAAGACGGATTGCACTTCCGTCTTCCCAGACTACCCACTCACCTTCAATTTCATAATGTTTTTCAAACCGAGTTATATCGCAGTTACTACAATGTAATTTTACCGTTTCTGTAATACAACTTATATGTGATAGGGATTTATAAGAATCTTCTTTACTTTTGATTTTGCCCTTAGCTTTTGTCGTTGCTTCATTTTCATCAAATGCATGAATGGTACCTGATTCGGTTAATTTTTTATCTTCAATAGTATAATCAATTAATTGAGAGAAATTTGGTACGAAGCTTTTAGCTATTTCTAAAGCCTCTTCCTTAGTTAAATTTCCCGCGTTTACAGTTTCGGCTATTGTAACTGGATCTCCGTCACAAAGCACTTCTTCAGACATTATACAAGTTGATCCGTCCGTATGTTTTCTTGCTTGTTCCCTAACTTGCTCTAATGAAGTTCCTTCAAATTCCTTGGTCCACTGCGGATTTTTTTTGGTTTCACCTTTTATTTTGCTACCATCTGGTTTTAATTTCATTGGTGCTTTGATGGAAGAAATTGTATCGAGAGATACATTAAAACCTGCTCCCCTAAGAAAATCTGTGAAAAAGCGTGGACCAGTGCCAGAATAACCAAATTGAAATATTGTCGTTTTGGGAAATGATATCATACCAGAAGTAGAAAAAGTAAATAGTATCTTCCTACCACGACTTATACAGAGAACTTCAAGAAGCTTCCCATGCTTGTTAATTATTTCTATTCCGTCTCTATAGGGATCCCATTCTGAATGCATCATTTTTTAATCCCTCCCTACATGTGAAAATTGCTATTATTACTATTATTATTACGACTTGCTCTCATATCCTACGCGCCTAACTATAGTATAGATTTCTAACTCCGCACTTTCTTTTGAAGCCATGCTTTCAAACTTGTGTTTGTCAAGCCCTCAAGAATCTTCTTCCGATGCCGCCAGATGGCTTTCCTTTTTATATCGATGCCGGCCTTATCCAGAATTTGCATGGCTCGCGCTGTTTCATATTCATTGATCACTCTTGTGCCGCCATAAATCTGGAACGGCGACCTTTCCACCAGAATACCCAGATCATAATAATCCGCATTATCGGTCACAATCCACACCGCCGCCTGCTCGACTGAAGAGCTGACATTCTCGCTCTGTAATACCGGCATCAGCTTTTGCAGCTCCTTCTGATTTGGCGCTCGCTGGACCGTAAAGCTATCGTCCTGTCCTGGGATGTCTCGCGGCCGGTTGGCGCAGGCAGCAGATATCGAAACACTCATCCAGCGGTCGTCATCGAGAGTCACACTCCGTCCGTTCGTCGTAACCATGTTTTGTGCGGAAGAGCTGTGGGAGACAAAAAAAGTACCTGGTGGAATCTGAACTGTGACGTCATGATTGACACGACGACGGATTTTCACACGAACACTTTGAATCCCCGAACCCTGTGTTTCGACTTCAACTCTCTTCTCCCGGATCAAGTCAAACAGATTTCGTCCTGCCATATCGTTTAAAGCAGCGCGAGCATAGCGCGATCTTTGGTGCCCCGGATAATCCTCTAAAAATTTCTCAAAGGCTGAGCGCGTGCCCTTCTCTTTGGCGGCAAGATAGGGCGCATTATCTTTGCGCAGGGCAGCAACTTTTGACTTTGCCATTTTTGCGAAACGTCCGGATTTATATGCCTCGAGATAGTGTCTGAAGGATTTGATCGTGCCGGTCTGTTGGGCTTCCTGCCAATGCAAAGCATCGATTTTTTGAGAGGCCTCAGAAGCATACTTTCCTTCGGGGTGGTCGCGAAGATAGGCCTGGAACGACTCGACTGTATTCGTCTCTTGTGCAGCCTCCCACGGCAAATCATCGATTTTTTGAAGCGCTTCAGGAGTATACCTGCCTTCGGGGTGGTTGTGTAGATAAGTCGCAAACGACTCAACTGTGTTCGTTTCTTGTGCACCTTGCCAATGTAAGTTTTCGATTTGTTGGATCGCTTCGGCAACATGCTTGCCCTGAGGCAAATTATTAACGTATTCTTTGAAGGCTCGCACTACGCTGGCTGCCGTGGCATCCGACCAGCTTCTTTCATCATAAAGCTCCTGCGCCTCGTTGGCGTGACGGCCGTCCGGCCAGGCTTCAACATAGGCAGCGTAGCTCTGTGCTTGGTCGTGATAGGAGGTCCATCGCCAGTGCAGCTCATCACGAAGCTTCGGAGAAACTGCGACAACGGCCGATGACAGCACAGCCACTCCCAGTAGAATGCGCATGACTTTTTTCATGATTATTCACCTCCCCGGATTAGACGTTTAACATGAAAAACTTCTAACGGTACGTTGGACACACTATAGTTTGCGGACTCAGCGCAGCAGCGTCAGCTTCCTCACCTTCACAAAGTCCTCAGCCTTCAGTTGATACAGATAGATGCCGCTCGCGACGCTTCTGCCGGATCTGTCTTTGCCATTCCACTGTACAGAGTAAAATCCTGCAAGCTGCTCTTTATCCACCAATGGAGTCACTCGTTGACCTACAAGATTGAAGATTTCTAATTTCACTTGAGAAACTTTAAGTAATTGATATTTGATAGTCGTCTCCGGATTGAATGGATTGGGATAATTTTGACTCAAGCTATAGGATTGCGGCTGTGTAGCACCGATTGTCTGCGGCTCTTTTCTCCTTTTCATGGACAGTTCCCATTCTCAGGAAGGTAATATTATCAAACAAGCTGGAAGAGTTGGAGTTGAATTCAAACCACGCCAAACGCACACCAAAAAAGCGTAGGCGCGCATCACAGATGAGTCAACCTCGATTCCCCTGCCTAAATACGCAACCTTTGTACCATATGCTTCTATGACGCTGTCGACTATAGCGTTAATAAACCTAATTCACATCCATCCGGAAACGACCCTGTGCTGTCATTCCCGTCAGGCAACTGTCTGATGCGGGAATTTCCTGCGTGATGGATGGGGATTCCGGCACAAAAGATGCCGGAATGACATATGAGTCGAGTTTCCGGATGGACTCGAATTCATAGAAAGATGAATAGGTTTCAGGGGGAAAATATCGGGATTTTTTTGAAGTGGAGAAAAGAGTCGATTCTAAAAAAATCTAATTGTTGAAAATCTGCAAGATTTTAATGTTATTCATTGCAAATTTGCAACAACCTGACGCGGACAAGCCGCAACCAAAAAGATAAAGGCTCAAGCAAAGTCGCAGAGACGCAAAGAAAACGCAAAGTTTTTTCGGGCAGGGTGATGTTTTTATGCTATGCATTGTATGAATCTATTTGAATTACGACAGCCCCTGGCTTGTTTGCAGATCGTGAATTTCTTTGCCTTCAAAACGGTTCTCGTGCATTTCCACAAAACGGGTAAAGATCTTCCGGTTGCTCAGGCTCGCCTCGTTATCCAGTTGGTAAATATTTTGTCCCCGCAATTGTTTTTCCGGCACGCTGAGGAACAGGCAAGCCTGTTTGTTGCACGTTAATACCAAACCTTGGTGGTCGATATGAAGAATTCCGGCTGTGATAGAGTCCAGCTGGAGCGCGCGATTGCGCCGTTCTTTTGACGCTTGCGAGAACCACAAAAAAGCCAAACTGGAAAGGCCAAAAATGACCGCGCCGGCAAGTCCTCAGGCAATTCTATGGAATTGTGACGTGTATTTACAACTTCCAGATTCCAATTGAAGAGGTACAACTTGCCGGTCTCGGTACCCACAATGTAGTTCGGTTGACCATCGCCGGTGACATCATCCACAATCAGCCCGGTTGCCCCGGTGAATTGCAGCAGTAGTGGTATGGTATAGATTTTTTCGACCAAAAAACTGTTGTGATTGTAAAGGCGTAATTCAGAGGTATTGTGTTCTTGCAGGTAGAGGCTGGAAGAAACCGTGAGCAAGCGGAGTCCCTCGGGTGTTCTCACCGGAAACGCAATCACCCAGGAAAACGTGCCGCCCGTTTCCTCCACATAAAGAGGTTCTAATCGGGAATTCAAGACAAATAAATAGGAATGACTGTCATCAAGCCCCTTCACTCTGACGCCATTATCCCCAGCATACATATATACAGGCCTCAGCTCGGGTTCACCGTCGCCGTTTAAATTACGCCACGCTAACAGCCCGCGAAATCTTCAAACGAAGGGTTTAGTACGATACAAGCGAGCGTTTTTTTACACTCAAAATGGAAGCCATTCTCAACCTAAAACGCAAGCAGAATTGACAGCCGTTTTTTTACACTATCCATCCTTGCCCTTCCAAACATACCCGTGATAGCACTGCAACGAAACAAAACTTCTTGACAAACTCAGGTTAATTTCTGTTATTAAAGCGAGAAGAAATTTTACATGCAGTTTTTTGTAACCTTATATGCAATTTGAACGTTATCCAAAAGTCGAATTACACGTGCATCTCGATTGCAGTCTCAGTTACGAGGTCGTCTCTCGTCTGCGGCCCTCCATCTCATGTGAAGAATACGAACGTACATTCATCGGACCTCCAAAAGCCGAAAATTTAGCGGCTATGCTCAAAAGCATCGCGAGCAGCCTGGCGATTATGCAAACAGAACAGCAACTGCATCTGGTGACACACGACTTATTTCAGCAATTTCAGCGCGACGGAGTTATTTACGCCGAAATCCGGTTCGCACCGCTCCTACACATCGAGCAGGGCTTAACTCCGGGAAAAGTAGTCGAAATCGTCGAGAGCTCGGTCTCCGAAGAAAGCGCAAAAACCGGTATCGAGGCGCGTATCATTTTGTGTGCGTTGCGCCATTTCACACAAGCCCAAAGCCTGCAAACAGCGCAGCTCATCGAGCAATTCAAAGGCTCGCGGGTGGCGGCTTTAGACCTCGCCGCAGACGAAGCCGGCTACCCGCTCGAGGCACATGTTGCTGCCTTTGACTACGCGTTCGAGCAAAACATTCCGCGCACCGCCCACGCCGGCGAAGCCAAAGGCCCGGAGAGTATTTGGGAAACGCTAAAACTTCTTAAACCGTCGCGCATCGGGCACGGCGTGCGCAGCATCGAAGATACAAAGTTGATCGAGCATCTCAAAGAAAACGACATTCATCTTGAAGTATCTCCGTCGTGTAACGTGCGGATCAACCTGTTCGAGACGTATTCGGACCATCCGGTGGATCGTTTGTTGAAAGCGGGTGTTTCCGTCGGGATTAACACCGACGGACGCACGCTTGCGAACATATCTTTAACCCAAGAGTACCAGCGTCTGCAACAGCATTTTGGCTGGGGGAAGGAGCAGTTCTTGTTATGTAACCTCAACGCTTCAGAGGGTGCGTTTTTGCCAGATGAGGACAAGCTGAAGCTTAAACGCCAACTGCTTGACGCATATAACAAAAATACAATTTAAACTGAGAGATTCATGGCAGGAAAAAGGTGTACAAGCTTTAGTTGATGGGGCGAGGAAAAAACACGCTAAAGCGTGAACACCCAACTGAGGGGGGAAACACATTAAAACGTGAATACCTATTTTAACGGATTCATCAAAATGGAAAACCACGACTTCGAAAAGGCCAGCAGTCAAAAACTCGAACAATGGCAAACCAGCCTGGACCACATAAGATCGCAGGCCGAAAACGTTTTGCCCCAACAACAGCTTGAATTCTACCGTCAGCTCGATTTACTCGAAGCCAAACTGGAATTAGCACACATAAAACTGGCGCAATTTCGTCAGGCTGACGACGCCACTCGTGACCAATTGAAAGCCAGACTGGATGCTATTTTTAACGAAATCGAGAACGCCCTCGACAGCGCGAACGCCAAAATAGGACAATAATTATGCTGAAGGAATTACTTCATTTTACCGTTCATGCGCCGAGTACATTGGCCATGAAACGCAAACTCTCCCATGTCGAGCTGTATGACACGTTAATGCTTCGTGCTGAGGACGCGGGTTTGGCGAAATGGCGCGCAGCCCTGGTAGAGGATGTGGCCGGGCGGGTGTTAGAGATAGGCTGCGGCACCGGTTTAATGTTTCAACATTACAACCCTGGCGCTTCTCTGTCTGCTATTGAACCGGAAGCTGAATTTTTAGAGTCGGCAAAAAAACGAGCTGAGAGTTCACCGGCACAGGTATTCCTGGCTTTGAGTGACGGACAAATGTTGCCTTTTCACAGCGACTCGTTCGATTATGTGATCGTGTCGTTGGTGCTGTGCAGCGTTCCATCGGTCAAAACAGTTTTAGATGAAATCAAACGCGTGCTTAAGGACGGCGGCGAGCTGCGGCTTATCGAGCATGTACGCAGCACGCGTCCCCTGAATGGATTGGTGATGGACATTCTGAATCCCCTTTGGCGGGCTCTCAATAATCAGGGCTGCAACATGAATCGAGAGACCGAGTCCGCGCTTGAAAAAAATGGTTTTGAATTAAAAGAAGTGAAGCCGTTCAAAACGTTTACGCCAGGCTTACCCGCATTTCCAAATCGCTGGATTAAAGCGTCTTTGGCCCGGAGTGAAAAGCTTTAGCTTTTCAATGCAACGCAGAAGCGTTGCACTCCGGTGCTTTAAATCGGAGTGAAAAGCTTTAGCTTTTCAATGCAACGCTAAAGCGTAGCACTCTCCGGTGCTTTAATTCGGAGTGAAAAGCTTGAGCTTTTCATTGCAACGCTAAAG
>JBHHWX010000185.1:0-10359 GCA_046756745.1 bacterium
CTAAAGTCTAAAGCAACATGTTTTGAGAAACTCGCTTCAAATAATATAAGGAGAATGAGATGATACGAACGGTAAACCTCAAGAAGCTGTACACAACAGAAGAAGTTGAGACAACTGCTCTGAATAACGTCAATGTTGAAATTAGTGCGGGAGAATTTGTCGCGATTATGGGACCATCGGGTTGTGGTAAATCAACGTTGCTGAACGTATTAGGCTTGCTCGACAATCCGTCCGATGGCGAGTACTTTTTTCTCGAACACGAAGTCTCCAATCACTCTGAACGTCAACGTGCGAACTTACGAAAATCGAATATCGGTTTCGTTTTTCAAAGTTTCAATTTAATTGATGAATTAACGGTTTTCGAAAACATCGAGCTGCCATTGCTGTATCTCGGTTATTCATCAGCAGATCGAAAAACACGCGTCGAGGAAGTTATGGAAAACATGCAGATTATACACCGTAAAAACCATTTCCCGCAGCAGCTCTCCGGAGGCCAGCAGCAACGTGTGGCCGTGGGCCGGGCGGTCGTGGCCAAACCCAAACTCATCCTCGCGGATGAACCCACCGGAAATCTGGACTCAGCTCATGGTGAGGAAGTGATGGGCATGCTGACCGAGCTCAACGAAAACGGCACCACCATCGTCATGGTGACCCACTCGCCGGCCTATGCCGAATACAGCCACCGGGTCATACATTTGTTCGACGGACAGGTCGTGACCGAGAATATCAAAGAGCATTTTCATGTTTAGAAACTTCCGGAGACTGGAAACCGGGAACTCGCGGATTTACGATTGCGGGTTGCGGAATGAACAAACGAAATCCGAAATCCACATTCCGAAATCCAAAATGGACAACTCATGTTCAAAAACTACCTCAAAATCGCTTTTAGAAATTTTCTGAGACAAAAAACTTACTCCTTCATCAACATTTTAGGTCTTGCCATTGGTATGTCATGTTGCATTCTGCTTCTGTTATTTGTTCAAGATGAGCTGAGCTATGACAGATTTCACAAAAATGCCGACCGTATCTATCGAGTTGTGCAGGAATTTATGGACGACGGTCAACCTGACCATTTTGCGCACACACCGGCGCCATTAGCCCCAGCGTTAATGAATGACTTTCCTGAGATCATGAATGCGGTGAGGTTTGCAAATAGACAAAGGGTGCTTGTGTCCTGCTATATCAAAAACAAAAATCTGGGTTACGATAAAGACCCTCTCGTCGTCCTTCCGATCTATTATTCCGAAGTGCAGTCAAAATATGAATCCTTTAAAAACGAAATTGCACAAAATTCTAAAGTATTAGGCGCCACGGCCACAGCGTATTTGCCAAGCAGACGCGGTTATTGGCAAAATGCCTGGTGGGAAGGATTACCGAGTGATGATTTCAGTAATATGATTCGCTGGATTCCGGTTGATCATGATTTTATAGAAACCCTCGGAATTGAGATTGCAGCAGGCAGAAATTTTTCCTCCCGCAGCGGGACTATTGATGCCGGGGATGAGTATATACTTAACGAATCAGCCGTAAGAATGCTGGGCTGGAAAGAACCACTTGGCAAACAGTTTAAAATAATCAAAAAAGGCACAGTTATCGGTGTTGTGAAGGATTTTCATTTTAGATCATTACATCACAAAATAGAGCCTGTTGCGCTCAATATTTATCCGAAAGTTTTTTCTTATCTTCTGGTAAGAATTCGGCCTGAAAATATTTCGAACACACTCACTTTTTTGAAGCATAAATGGCAGAGTTTCGCCCCCGGCCGACCTTTTGAATACTTTTTCCTGGATGAAGATTTTAACCGAATCTACAAATCAGAAACACGCTTAAGCAAGATTTTTGGGTATCTTGCCGCTTTTGCCATTTTTATTGCTTGTCTTGGGCTATTTGGCCTTGCCGCCTTTGCAACAGAACGGCGCACGAAAGAGATCGGCATTCGCAAAGTGCTCGGTGCCACGTTATCAGGGATTCTTCTTTTATTATCAAAAGACTTTACCAAATGGGTGCTTTTGGCAAATATCATAGCTTGTCCTATTGCCTATTTTGCCATGAATCAATGGCTGCAAAACTATGCGTATCGGATAAATATTGGGATTTGGACATTCCTGCTGGCAGGATCACTCGCGCTGTTCATAGCCTTACTGACTGTCGGGTATCAAGCCATCAAAGCGGCGCTGGCGAACCCGGTGGAGAGTTTGCGGTATGAGTAGAGAGAAAGTCTTCTTCCATCGACCCTTACAGCTAACATCCAATAGATACGGAAATCTTCTATTGATATTGTATAATTTGTTCTATATCTTCTATTAATAATAGACTTTAAATCAAATATCTACTGTTATTGATAGAAAGGTATGGAGAGTCTTCATGAAAAACTCGGATTTGAAAACAGTGATCTTGGAACAAAACAGCCTGCCGCTTGAAGATAGCTTGATATCGCGGGATAAATTCCGCCAGGTTGTTGAATGGCACAGCGATGCTGCAGTTGTGGTGATTTCCGGATTAAGGCGTTGCGGCAAGTCCACGCTCTTGCACCAGCTCAGGGAGCGCCATAAGGGCTACTACCTTAATTTTGACGATGAAAGGTTGGTTGCATTCGACATCGAGGATTTTCAAAAAGCCGATGAAATTTTCCACGAGTTGTACGGCGACCGCAATGTGTACTACTTCGACGAAATCCAAAATGTGTCTGGCTGGGAACGATTTGTTCGCCGGTTGCGCGATTTTCTCAAGAAGGTTTACATCTCCGGCTCGAATGCGCGATTGCTAAGCCGCGAGCTGGGCACGCATCTCACAGGCCGTTACCTGGAGTGTACTTTGTATCCGTTTTCGTTCCGTGAATTTTTGCAATTCAAACGTATCGATTTTGAAACGGAAGATTTTCATACGACAGCAGGGCGCGCCAAATTGAAGCGGTCTTTGAATGGCTATTTCGAAACCGGGGGCATGCCGGAATATTTGCAGACCGAAAACCGGGAATACCTCAAAACGTTGTATGAAAGCATATTGTACCGGGATATCCTGGTGAGGAATAAAATAGCCAATGAAACAGCGATGCGAGAGCTGATGCTTTTCGTGTTCAGCAATATCGGCAAACTCGTCAGCTTCAATAAGCTCAAAAGCATGCTCGGACTGAAAAGCCCGACGACGGTAAAGGACTATTTCCAATACCTTCGCAACAGCTTTCTGGTGTTTCTGTTGCCGAAGCTATCCTATTCTCTGAAGAAAAACATCTACGCCGACAAGAAAGTCTACCTTGTCGATAACAGTTTCGCCCGGCATCTCGGTTTTCGGCTCAGCGGCGACCTCGGGCGGTTTCTCGAAAACCTGGTATTCGTGGAGTTGTTGCGGCGCGGGAAAGAGGTGTTCTATTTTCAGGAAAAGCACGAGTGCGATTTTGTGGTGAAAACGCCTGCTTCCGTAGAGCAGGCCATCCAGGTCTGTTATGAAATGAACCCCGATAATGAAGCGCGTGAGTTGAACGGTTTGCTGGAAGCGATGGAGGCGTGTCGCTTATTCGAAGGACTCATACTGACCTACGACCAGGAAGACGAAAAGAACATCGATAACAAATGCCTTCGGATCCTGCCGGTCTGGAAATGGCTGCTCGAATATGAATGACTAGATTGCGGACTGCGGAATTAGGATTGCGGAATAAACCCACTCCACAATCCGCATTCCCAAATCCGAAATGGAGATGTTATGTTCAAAAACTACTTCAAAATCGCGCTCAAAAATTTGTGGGGAGATTCAATTGGATTAAAGGGGATGAATCGATATCAAACTTGCTCAGGCGCTGGGACGCCTTCAAATATCTGGCTTATCGGTAACTCAAAGCCGGGCAAAAGTTCGGGGGCGGTTAAAACATTTCGCACACTCTGTTTACTTTGCTTGGTGCAGACAAGTACTTCACGAGCATCGGGAATAATTAACCAAACAATCTGGGTGCCCTGCTCGAGGTACTCGTCAGCTTTGTTCATCACAGCCAGGAAGTTATCCTCGGGCGAGATGATTTCAACGGCCAGATCAGGTGCTATGGAGGGGAATTTATGGAGGTCATCAGGCATACGCTCTTTTTTTACAAAAGCAATATCGGGAATGCGCGATTCTCTGGGACGATCCGGCCAGAGGCGAAAGTTCGTTTCCGTCATTGCAAAACCGATGGGGTTCTGTTCTAAATAGAGATTAAATTTTGTGATTATTATGCCTTGTATTATGCCATGTTCTGGGTTTGCCATTTTATAGACCACCTTTCCGTTATAGAGTTCGGCTGGATAAGGCAGCGAAGTTTTTTCCAATTCGTCGACGGTCACATCGGTGCGCTGCTCGATCGGAAGGGCTTCACTGACGGCCCGCTTCTGAGAAGCAGCGATTGGGGATTTGTGGGTCTCGGCTATGTCTGTAACGTCAGCCATTTTTTTCTCCTTGGTAATTTAATGCAAAATCTTACTAGTCAAAAATAATAGAAATAATAGATAATGTCAAGAATTAGTTGAAGCCCCAAGAAGTGGAGTTTTGTATACGTCCCGAGTGGCCAAAAGAAAGGACTTAGTTCTTCAGGCTATCGCCGGTAACAATTCGCGAAAACAGAAAACGACTTTTGACTTCCGTTTTTCGTTTTCCGATTTCCGAGACCCGTTTCACGTCTCACGTTTGCCATCTCACGATAAACGTTCAAATTTCAAATTCTTGAATTGGAGTTTTGCCATGTTCGTGAGTTACATTAAAATTGCCCTGCGAACGATTAAAAAGCAGAAGATCTATACCTTCATCAATTTAGCCGGTTTGTCTCTTTTGAATATCGATTTGTAGATGAGGATTTTGATCGCGCATACACGAACATCGAAAGGATGGGCAGACTTGCCAATGTTTTTGCTTCCATTGCCATATTTATTGCCTGTCTCGGTTTGTTCGGTCTGGCGTCTTTCGCCGCTGAAAAACGCACCAAAGAGATTGGAATACGAAAAGTGTTGGGCGCACCGGTAATGGCGCTGATCAGCATGTTAACAAAGGAATTTACGCGATGGGTTGTGCTGGCTAACCTGTTCGCCTGGCCGCTGGCGTGGATTGCAATGAACCAATGGCTGCAGAATTTCGCCTATCGCATCGAGATTTCGTGGTGGGTGTTCGTTCTCGCGGGCAGCTTGGCACTGGTGATTGCGCTACTGACAGTGAGCACGCAGGCCATCCGCGCGGCGCTGGCAAATCCGGTGGAGAGCTTGCGGTATGTATGAGTATGTAGTACAGCCTTCAGGCTGCTTATTGGGCATCCCAAAAGGTCGGGATGAACTACAAACGCGCGGTGCTGGCGAATGCCGTATTGGCAGCAGAGCTTGCGATATGAGTGAATCGAATGCGGAATTGGGAATTCGGAGTTCAGAGTTTTAAGCTCACAACCCGCATTCCAAAATCCAAAATAGAGGATGTCATGTTAAAAAACTACTTCAAAATTGCCATACGAAATTTATTAAAATACAAAACCTACACTTTAATCAACATCACAGGGCTTTCAGTAGGTATTGCCGCAACGATTCTTATTTTGTTCTACATCCAATTTGAATTCAGCTATGACAAATTTCACGAAAATGCTGACCACATTTACCGGGTTTCTATCGTTCGTCTAATGGAAGGCAAGATGCCTGAAGACAGTCCGGTATTTACACCGCCCATCGGCCCGGCCATGGCCAGAGACTTTCCCGAGGTGGAAAATTTCGTGCGTTTTACAGTAAATAAGACAGCTTATTTCTCTCTTGAAAATAAACAATCCATAAAAGTGAGCGGTATCCGATATGCTGATTCGACTTTGTTTGATGTTCTTTCCTTTCAATTAATTGTCGGCAATCCGAAGACGGCCCTGGTTGAACCTTATTCCATTGTTTTAACGGAAAAGACGGCAGCACGAATTTTTGGCTCCGACGATCCAATGGGCAGAATTGTTAAGCTGGATAATGCAGATGAGTATAAAATTACCGGCATCATTAAAGAGCCACCCGCCAATTCCCACATTCAGTTCAATACGCTCATATCATTTGTGACATTATACAAGGATCCCCACAATTACATGGATTGGAATGGCGGGAATCAATACTATGCCTATGTTAAACTAACGCCTGATACTGCTCCTGAAAAGGTCGAAGCAAAATTCCCAGATTTTATGTGGGGATATATCAATGAGATGCTTGCAAATTATGGAATTAAATATGAACCCTACCTTCAGCCCTTAAAAGACATCCATCTTTATCACGATGAGTATTCTGACACGGGGCTGACAAATATATACATTTTTTCAGCGATTGCGTTGCTTATTCTGTTAATCGCATGTATCAATTTTGTGAATTTAACTACAGCACGCGCAACCAAGCGAGCTATGGAAGTTGGCGTACGTAAAGTATTGGGGGCAAATAAACAAAACCTGATCCGACAATTTTTAGGCGAATCAATGCTGCTGACTCTTGTTGCTTTCTCGGTTGCCCTCCTATTAGTCGAGCTCTTTTTTCCTTCATATCAGGCCTTGCTGAATAAAGAATTCAAAGTATCCGGCCTGATAAATATGGCAGATTTTTGGGGAGTGTTATTGGCTGTCTTCGTAGTTGGAATTATTGCAGGGAGTTATCCCGCCCTGTATTTGTCATCCTTTCAGGCAGTTAAAACCCTAAAGGGCGAAGTTAGAAGCGGCGCTAATAAAGAAAGATCAAGAAACATTCTGGTTGTTCTGCAATTTGCCATTTCAATTACACTAATCATTTGTACCATGCTGATAAATCGTCAACTCCATTTTGTCAAGGACAAAGAATTAGGATTCAATAAAGAACAAATAGTCGTGATACCACTTATCAGCGATGAAATCAAGCTAAAAAGTGAGACCTTAAAACAGGAGTTATCCAATCTGCCCGGCATACTGAATGTCACAGCCTCATCAGAAGTGCCTTATGCTGGATTTACCAGCAATGGTTACATTCCTGAGGGATTTAAAAATCCAATTATGATTCATGTCGTGGATGTGGATGAGCGCTTTTTAGAAACCTTTGATATCGACATGGTGAGCGGCAGAAATTTCTCAAAGGAGTTTTCGACCGATAAAACGGCCTATTTGGTCAATGAAACTTTAGCCAGGTCATTGGACTGGGATGATCCGATAGGCAAGACCATCACCCGAAATGGAGACCACAAAGTGATTGGAGTTGTCAAGGATTTTCATTATGCGACTATGCATTCTGAAATAAAACCTTTGATTCTCACCAATCAACCCTGGCGCAATCGTTTTGATCTGCTATCGGTCAAAATCAACTCAAATAATATTTCGGGAACCTTGAACGCAATTGAAAATACCTGGAGACAATTTGCCCAATCTGCGCCCTTCGAGTACTCATTTCTGGATGAAGCCTTTGACAACCTCTATAAATCAGAACAGCGCTTTCAGGAAGTGTTCTTTTATTTTTCCTTTCTTGCGATAGTGATCGCCCTGCTCGGATTATTTAGCCTGGCATCTTTTTCAACAGAACAGCGAACAAAAGAAATTGGCGTCCGAAAAGTACTGGGGGCTTCAGTCATGGGTATCATAGGTTTGCTGTCAAAAGAGTTTCTAAAATTAGTGGTGATCGCAAATGTTGTTTGCTGGCCTATTGCTTGGTACGCTATGCACAAATGGCTGCAAAATTTCGCTTACCGGATAGATATGGGTTGGTGGATTTTTGCACTGGCAGGCGGACTGGCGCTAGTGATTGCGCTGCTGACAGTGAGCACTCAGGCGGTGCGGGCGGCGCTGGCGAATCCGGTGGAGAGCTTGCGGTATGAGTAAAATGTGGAGTTGGGAGTGCGGAATTGTTTTAACTCCGCACCCCCCAACTCCGAAACCAGAATTGGAGAAGCCATGTTCAAAAACGAGCTAAAAATCGCCATCCGCTTCTTGCTGAAATTCAAGACCTATTCGTTCATCAACATTCTCAGCCTGGCAGTGGGCCTGGCGTGCTGCACTCTGATTCTGCTGTTTGTGCAGCACGAGTGGTCGTATGATGATTTTCACGAAAACGGTGACTGCATTTTCCGGCTAAATACCGTGCAGAAAGCGCCGGATGGCAGCCTGAAAAAAGTCGCCATCCAGCCGTTCCCGATCCGCGAGGCGCTGCTGCAGGAATATGTCGAAATCGAGCACGTTGCCCGTTTCATTGGTGAGCCACGCGCCATCGTCCGCTCTGGCGGGCAGCCTTTCGAGGAATATATTTGGTTCAGCGACCCGGATGTTTTGCAGATGTTCAGCTTTCCACTCATCGCCGGAGATCCCCGGACTGCCATGCAAAACCCGAACGCCCTGGTCATCAGCCAATCCGTTGCAAAGAAATATTTCCCGAAATCGGGATCTTCGATCGGCGCGGAAGATCCGCTTGGCAAGACCGTCACCATTCGCATGAACGAGCAAGACTACGTTTTTGCCGTCACCGGTGTCATGGCGAATATCCCCGACAATTCCAGTATCCGTTTCGATTTCCTGATCCCATTTGCAGGCTATCCGCGTGTCAAGAGCCCTCATTTCGCCGCCAACTGGAACAGCAGCCAGACCCGTGTCTATGTGGCGCTGGCGGAAAATGTCGATGCAGCAATGCTTGAGGGCAAATTTCCGGCGTTGGTCAAAAAATACCTCGGCGAGCGCGTTGCCTCCAACCAGCGCGAAGGCTCGCTGATTCAGGGCGACGATGCCTGGCGATTGCAGTTGCAGCCCCTGAGAGCAGTCCACACGACCCCCGGCATTCGTTGGGGCATGCAGCCCACCGGCAATCCGACCTATTCCTGGATTCTCGTCGCCATTGCGTTGTTGGTTTTGGCCATCGCCTGCATCAATTTCACCAGCCTGGCAGTTGGCCGCTCGTCGGCGCGCGCCCGCGAGGTCGGGATGCGCAAAGTTTTAGGCGCCAATCGCTTGCGGCTGATCAAACAGTTCTGGAGCGAAGCTGCCCTGTTGACGCTCATCAGTTTGTTTTTTGCCCTCGTTCTGGCAGAGTTGTTTCTGCCGGTATTCAACGATCTTGTGGGCAAGAAACTGGCGCTGTTTGCAGGCAGCGATTGGCACATCTGGCTCGGCCTGTTTGGCCTGCTCATCGCCGTCGGTCTGCTCGCAGGAAGCTACCCGGCGCTGGTGCTTTCCGGCTTTCAGCCTGTGCAGGCGCTGAAAAACACAGCTACGGTTTCGGAAACGAAAACGGGAAGGCGCCACTGGCTGCGTCAAGGCTTGGTGGTGGCGCAATACGCCGTGTCGATGCTCTTTATCGTCGCGACTTTCGTGATTTACCGGCAGTTACAATTTATCGATAGCAAAGACCTGGGATTCGACAAGGAAGCGGTTTTGGCCATCAAAGCCTATAGTCGCGACCAGGAAAGCGTTCGGCTTCTCGAACGCTACCGCAACGCACTGAAAAATCATCCAGAGATTCTCGAGGTTTCCGGTTGCACGAATTCATTTGGCCAGGGCTGGAGCCGGCAGCGCTGGATTTCCGAAGGCAAGTTGCGCCAGGTGTACGATTTTCGCGTCGATCCCAATTTTGCCAAAACCGTCGGCTTGCACCTCAAAGAAGGGCGATTTTTTTCGGAAGAATTCCCCGGCGACGAGACCGGTGCTGTGGTGGTGAACGAAGCCCTGGTTCGCGAATTTGGCTGGCAAGAGCCGGTTGTCGGCAGAAAACTGGAGAACTGGGGTAAAGATGTTGTCGGTACAGCATCCGATCCCGCCGTGATCGGCGTGGTCAAGGATTACCATTTCAATTCGTTGCACGAAACCATCGAACCTGCGGTGTTGCACATCTCACCCGACTGGCCGATCATTCACATCCTCGCGCGGATCGACCCGAAAAATATCGCCGGTGCTATCGCTGTGTTGCAGCAGACCTGGCAGGATGTCCATCCCGACGCGCCGTTCGAATACACATTTATCGATGAGGACATCAACAAACAGTATCTCGCCGAGCAGCGTTGGAGCCAAATCCTGCTCTACTCGGCGGTTTTCGCGATTGTGATTGCGAGTATGGGTTTGTTCGGTTTGGCACTATTGAACATCCGGCAGCGCACCAAAGAGATCGGCATCCGAAAAGTCCTCGGCGCTACAGTGGCGAACGTCACTACGCTGCTGTCGAAGGATTTCGTCAAGCTGGTGCTGCTGGCCAACCTCATCGCCTGGCCGGTGGCGTGGTACGCGATGAACCGCTGGCTGCAGAACTTCGCTTACCGCATCGAGATTTCGTGGTGGGTGTTTGCGCTGGCTGGCGGGCTGACGCTGGTGATTGCGCTGTTGACGGTGAGCACGCAGGCCATCCGCGCCTCGCTGGCGAATCCGGTGGAGAGTCTGCGGTATGACTAACGATCACTTGACACAAT
>JBHHWX010000186.1:0-10350 GCA_046756745.1 bacterium
TTATCATCATCAGGGTCGGAGGAAATTCGAGATTGTAAAGGGCAAACTTGGACCATTTCTGCGCGTGTAAGTAATAGTCTGAGTGCCTCGTCGGTCTCTTTTTCGTCATATTGAAATTTGTTTAGCAATTTATCTTTGAATTCATTTACAATAAAATCTGAGAGCACAAGCTTATGGTTTCTAATTACGTGCTCGAGTATTTCGTGGCATACTCCAGAGGTGATAAAAGCCGCAATGAGTACGTTGGTATCGAGGACAAATTTCATGATATTTTTTCGAAGACATCATCATCTGTAAATACACCTCGGGCTTGAGCTTTTGCCATCATTTTACTTCTTAATGATCTGAACTTTTTGATGAAAATATAATCTTGAAGAGCGTTTCTAATAATTTGGCTTTTAGAGAGGCCTTCATCATTAGCAATTTTTCTTAGATCAGAGCTGATCTTCTCTGGTAGACTTACGGTGACGTTTTGTTTCATTGTATGGCTCCTTTTTCAACTTTTCTGATTAAATATAGAGATAATAGCAAACCGAATCAATTAGAATTTTTGATGGATTCTCGATTTTGATCGCCGGCATTTTTGATTTTTTTCGGAGGTGTATTTCATCCCTATTAATCATTGAAGGTTCTTTCCCCCCTTAAAATCAAGGGAAAAATTGCCTAGTCTCGTAACCGGTCAGTTACGGGGGGTGTAATGCAGGCATCTTGCCTGCAAGATGACTGCAGGCTGGAAGCCTGCTTTACATTTCCCACCCGTAACTTACCGATTACGCGGATCGACGGATTATTGAAGACCTGGATCCCTGGATCAATATAAAATTAAATTTCACAACAATCCAGTAATCCATCAATCCAATCATCCTATTGCATCAATACGAACTCACGATCCTTCTTTTTCCGGGACTCGATTGCCAGCGATCCATACGGATTCGATACTGCGCGCGTTGGTGATATTCTCGAGAGGGTCGGCAGAAAGGACGATAAAGTCAGCCCATTTTCCCGCTTCGAGGGTTCCACGGTCATCCAGCCCGAGACTCTTTGCCGCCGCGCCCGTTGCTGCAACGATAATCTGCATGGGAGTGAGTCCGGCTTTTGCCATCAGCTCTAATTCTAAGTGCTCGAAATAACCCTGAAAACGCGCTGGCGGTCCCGTATCCGTACCAAAAACGATCGTCACTCCGGCGTCCGAGAGTTTCTTCAGGTTGCGCAAGGCCATCTCCAGAGCTTTTTTGTATTGCTGAGCCGCCGCGCTCTTTTTCAGTCTTTCTTGGCGTTCGGGGTTTTTAAGCTGGGTGAGAACGAGGGGATCGGCTTCTTTCAAAAAGAAAGGATCGTTAAAAAAGTCCGGCACGTCCTCATAAACAAAAGTGGAAACCTCCCGGACCAGCGTCGGGCAGTAGCCAACGCCTTTTTCTTTTAAGAGCTGAATGAACTCGTCATCGACTTCCCGGTCGCGAACGCTGTGCGCCAGGAAGTCCGCACCGTTTTTGAGCAGCGCTTTCGCATCCTCGAGATAAAACAAGTGTGCCGCGACACGCAGACCTTTCCGGTGGGCATGCTCGATGACAGCCCGGTAAATCTCCGGCGGCATTTTTTCCCCGGATCCGAGATTGTCATCGACCCGGATTTTGATGAAATCGACTTTCATGGCGGCATTTCTGTCGATCACATCCCTGACTTGTTTGGGAGTGTCGCCGGTTACCACGTCGCCGGCCACCAAAAGACGCGCCCGGTTCAGGCCGGGACTCTTTTCAACCGAACGCAAACGTGCGCCCGCTTCACCGTCCCCACCCAGACTGTTGACGGTTGTGACGCCATAACGCGCATAGAGCCTGAGTTGTCTCAGAACATTTTCTTCTGAATAGTGACCGCCTTCCAGCCCCAGGGTTCCGCCAACATGGCCATGCGCGTTGATGAGACCCGGAAGGACGGTTTTGCCGCGCAGGTCGATGCGCTCGGCATCTTTTGGTATCGGCACTGTCGCGGCCGGCCCGACCGTCTCGATACGGCCGGCGTTGACCAGCAAGACGCCGTTTTCGATAGGCTCGGCGCCGGCGCCGTCAATGATGCGCGCCCCGATAAATGCCTGACGGCTTCCGGCAACACCCGGATTTTTTGTATCACATCCGGTTAAAATTAATCCCGCTAAGAAGAAAATAAAAGCAGAACGTGGTAGCATGTGCTTCCCTTTCTGTAAAGTGATATTTCTTCGATTAAAAGTAACGCCTGATGCTAAAACCATCAGGCTACGTGATGCAAGGCGATTGAAATCGCCTCAGTGTCGAATTTATAATTCTCTTAGCGAAGGCGTCCCGCCGAGCGGGGTTTTGCTCCGACTCGACGCCAAAACCCTCGGCGAGACGCCTTCGGGAAGCGTTTTTCCACTTTTCAGCTCAACCCCAGTCGGCTTCAGCCGACTTTAGCTATTAGACCGAAAATTTATTTTCGGGCGATCTCGGACATCCCAACCGCGTTAATCCGCACGTACCTTCGCTTGTCATTTTCTTAGCGAAGGCGTCCCGCCGAGCGGGGTTTTGCTCCGACTTGACTCCAAAAACCCTCGGCGAGACGCCTTCAGGAAGCGTTTTTCGACTTTTCAGCTCAACCCCACCAGTCGGCTTCAGCCGACTTTAGCTATTAGACCGAAAATTTATTTTCGGGATCTTTTTTAAAGCTGGTGTACACAGCCGCTGCAATTTTGATATCCTGCACCGCGACGCCGGTTAAATCCACCACCGTAATCTGCTCCTCTGACGTACGCCCTTTTATCCGACCCGCAAGAATATTTCCTAATTCAACGATCTTGTCTTCAGTTAAGCGCCCTGCCTTTAGCGCCTGATGGATTTCGCCGCGCTGCCGGCACTGCGAAATGCTGTCGGCAACCACACTATCCGCCCGCGCCAGTATGGCGGTGTCCAATTCCTGTTTTGTCGGCGTATCCGAGCCGACCGCTGTGATGTGAACCCCCGGCCGCAGGTCGCGAGCATGCAGGAGGGGCTTGGTTGCGGGAGTGGTCGTGACGATGAGATTACACGTGTTGATGATATCGGCTGCGTCAACTGTGGTGTTGATTTCAAATCCGAGCTTCTCCATATCGGAGCGATAGCGCGCCAATTGGGTCTTGCCGCGGCCGAAAACCAACACCTCACGACACCCGGTTATGTTTCGTAAATAGCTCAACTGCAGCCGCGCCTGAATCCCGGTACCAACGATGCCGATTTGCTCGATGCGTTTGGGGGCGAGATATTTTGCCGCAATAGCGCCGGCAACCGCTGTCCTTGTGTCCGTCAAATGGCCTTGGTCCAACAAAATACAAACCAGCTCGCCTGTTTGCTGGCTGAATAACAGCATCAAACCGTTGCCTGACGCCAGGCCGAGTTTAGGATTGCCGTAAAAGCCGGAAGCGATTTTGACCACATAATATTCATTCTGTTTGATGTAGCCGTATTTGATGTGAACTTCGCCTTTTTCGAGCAAAAGCTCTCCCACCGGCGGCACAACGGCTTGTTGTGTGGAATAAGCCACAAACCCCGCTTCGATAGCCGGTAACAAATCTATTGATGCGAGGGTCTTCTTGATTTGGGAAAGAGTGATAATTTCTACAGGCATAAGCCGTTCTCCAAACATAAATCACAAATAAATTTCAAATTCAAAACGTAGCCACAACCCAAAGACCGCTATAACAAAAAAATATTCAGCCACGGATGCACACGGATTGAACACGGATAAAATGAATTTTGAATATGAAGTAAGTATTGTTCATTTGTTTTTTCTTAAAAATATCCGTGTTTCATCAGTGTGAATCCGTGGCTAAAATAGTCTTATCGGTTTTACCAAACAGATTGGCAATAGAGTCTTAGAGTCTTAGAGTCTTAGAAAACTTTACCAAAAAAATACAATGTTGTCGGCTTTCACAAAAATCCAGTAATCCATCAATCCAATAATCCTGTTGCATCAATATGGATTTACATTGTTTTATACTGTTAACTCCATAATCAACTCGTGGATCCGATCCAGCGCAGGCAGGAGATAGTCGTGGGGCAAACCAAAGCTGATGCGTACGTAACCGTCTATGCCGAAATGGTCGCCAGGAACGATAAGCACGCTCTTTTCTTTGGACAAACGTTCGGCAAAGGCGGTGGAGTTGATGTCGAGGTGATAGCGAATAAAAGCGATGGCGGCAGCGTCTGGCGGTGTTAAAGAAAACGTGTTTTCGTGTCTCTCGAGCCATTTCTGCAAGGCCGGAAAGCCACACCGTATGTAATTTCGCGTTCGCTTCAGTAAACGCGGACGCATCTCTGGAGATAAGGCAAAAGCTGCCAGCTTGTTGGAAAGTGTGGTTGCGCTAAGAGTCGTATATTCGTGTCGGGCCCAAATTTCATCAAGCAAGTCCACAGGAGCAACCGCCCAACCGAGACGCAAACCCGGCAAGCCGTAGGCTTTGCTCATGCTGCCGATGGCGATGACCTTATCGTAGCGGCCATAAAAGGAGGGGCTTTCTTCGTCCGAGAGACGCTCCGCGCCGCGGTACACTTCATCGGCCAGAATCCAAGCGCCGACGCGATCGGCGCAAGCGACGATAGACTCCATTTCCGGTTCCGTTAAAACCCGCCCGGTAGGATTGTTTGGGTTGCACACGGCAATGAGTTTGGTCTTCGGGCTGACAGCCGTCTCGATCTCTGCTAAATCCGGGGCCCAGCGCTTTTCTTCGCGCAAGTGAAACGGCTTGATCGCGAGGTCATGATTTTTGGCGATGCCCCAAATCTGCATGTAGTTTGGCAGCATGATGGCGATCTCATCGCCTGCCGAAAGCACGGTGCGGATAGCGATGTAGTTGGCCTCGATCGCGCCTACCGTAACCAGAACATGCTGCGGTGTTGCGCCTTGATACAGGGCGGCAATATTTTGCCGTAGCTCAGGGACGCCGTTCACGTGTGGATAATTGAGCTCGGTTGCCATAAGCCGGTCGAACATCCCGGGGTTATCGTGCAGCAGCTCTTTCAGCAGCAGGGGATGCACGCCGCTTTCGGACAAATTGTACTCAACCTCCTGTTCATATTTGGACATCATGCGTTCCATCACGAACGGTTGAAATTGTGTCATGGCTTTCTCCGGTTTTTTCTGATCATCTATATACCCCTATTTCCTAATTTCCAGAACCTCTGAAACCTCATCTGAAATCTGGTCACACTTTTGCCCAAAGTTCACCGGTAATAACATAGAAGCTTGGCCGAAAAGACTATTTTCTTAGCGAAGGCGTCCTCGCCGAGCGTTTTTTACTTCGACTCTCTGCCCAAAAAATCCTCGGCGAGACGCCTTCGGGAAGTGTTTTTGGACTTTTCGGCCAAGCGCCTAACCCATTTACGGCGCCACAGCCTGCATGAAAATGCCACAGAGCCAAGCGCCGTACGTGCCCAAAGCATAGCCCAGCACCGCTAACAAAACTCCAACCGGCGCTAAGGCCGGGTGAAAAGCGGAGGCAACAATGGGCGCTGAGGCAGCGCCACCGATGTTGGCTTGACTCCCCACGGCGACGAAGAAAAATGGCGCCTTGATGATTTTGCCAATCGTCAGGAGAATCGCCACGTGGATTGCGATCCAGACGATGCCGACCAGGAACAGCTCCGGACTGTCGAAAATGGCGAGAATATCCATTTTCATGCCGATTGTCGCCACAAGCACATACAGCAGGAGGCTGCCGTAGCGTGAAGCGCCCACGCCCTCGAGCTGGCGGGCTCTGGTAAAAGAGAGCACCAGGCCGCCCGTTGTGGCGATGACCACGAGCCAGAAAAATGGCGAGGCTAAACTATATTTTTTCAAGAACGGCGCGTTGGTCTCGATCCAGGGAGCGATGAGGTCGGCGCCGAAATGCCCGAGCGCTGTGACGCCAAAACCAATCGCCAGCACGACGGTCACGTCCGTCAGGCTCGGAATCTTGGCAATGCTGGCCCGGTATTCCTCGATGTTTTTCTGCACCTGTTTAATTGCCGAAGCATCGCCTTTAAACCAACTATCGATGCGTTCCGAAATGCCGGCGCCGTACAGCAAAAATGCCATCCAAATATTCGCCACAATCACATCGACGGTGATCATGGCGGAAAACAGCTTGTCTCCCACATTGAAGACCTCTTTCATGGCGGTCTGATTGGCGCTGCCGCCGATCCAACTACCGGCGACCGTCGTCAAGCCACGCCAAATCGCTTCCGGCCCGCTTCCGCCCACCACATCCGGGGCGAAATATGAAAAAATAAGAATCGCGAGAGGCCCGCCAATCATTATCCCAAGCGTACCCGCGAGAAACATGATCAATGCTTTCGGGCCGAGACTTAAAATGCCCTTAAGGTCGATGCTCAATGTCAGCAGCACCAAGCTAGTGGGCAGCAGAAAGCGTGAGGCGACAAAGTACAACTTCGAATCCTCGCCGGAGATCAGCCCCATTGAGTTGAAGAGCGACGGGATAAAGTAACAAAGAAGCAGCGACGGAACATAGGAGTAGAATTTTTGCCAAAAGGGATGTGAACTGTGAGATGTTTTGAAAACAAAGGCCAGAACAGCCATAAGAATGCCGAGTACGATCGCATCATTTGTGAAGACCGGATCCATTTTCCCTCTCTCCGATTTTGATTTATATAGACAGGTTGCAGGAATTGACAAGATCTTGTTCTACCCAAATACTGTCTGAACGAAAACTCGAAAAATCGCGATTTTAAAACCTCTTCGCGAAGGCGTCCCGCCGAGCCAAGCAGGAATTCAAGCCTCGGCCAGGAGGCCTTCGGGAAGAGAAGGCCGTTTTCGTTCAGACACGAACTAAAACGTCTGAAATATAACCATTCCAAAATGAGAAGCAAAGTATTTTGTTTGAGATGAACTTTTCCTTTGCACCGTGTCGAATTAATTTTTATCTTTTCTGAGCGGCTGTGCAACATTCATTTGGCAATTTCATTTGACATGACGGGTAGATCATACTCTATATTTTGCTTACCACTAAGAGGATGCTTTGAAAGTTGCCACCAAGACCCGAAGACACCAAGATTCACAAAGGAAATAGCTTTATAGTAGAGCGGTGCCATAATATTAAAAATCCGTTGGAGATAAAAACTCGTCGATGAGACGAAGCTTTGCTAGATAGTGTCTGAACAAAACCCCCCAGTTTGTCATTTCGACGGCGCGCAGCGCCGGAGAAATCTGGTTATGTAAGTGTCTGCTATTATAGTGCTTAAAAAGATTTCTCCCTCACTGCGTTCGGTCGAAATGACAGTTCTTAGAGAAGTTTGCGTTCAGACACTAGATAGTTACTTATTTTTTATTGTTCACTTTGTATTTCTCTGCGTGCTCTGCATCTCTGCGTTAAATTAAACAAGTCCTTAAGATTTACCAAGCCAAAACGCCTGAAAATAAATTTTCAGGCTCATAGCTCAAGTCGGCTGAAGCCGACAATCTCCGGCCCTAACTCAACCAGGCTCAGTCATCTTTAGATGACTTTAGCGATGAGTCACAAATTTTTAATTCGGGGCGGGTCAGCCGGCTTCAACGATATTTGATGTGAGTAACGATAAGGCGGTCGGAGGGACGACAATGCGTTTTTTTCCATCTCTTCTCGTCATCGTTTTTATTTTTTTACCGCACTTCATCCTAGGACAAGACAACCAATTTAATGCCGATTCCGCCTATGTTTATGTCCAGCATCTGGCGGTGACAATCGGTCCGCGGCCTATGGGATCGAAAAACGAACGGCTGGCGCTGCGCTGGACAGCGGACAGATTTAACGGATTCGGCGCCGATACCGCTTATGTGATGCCGGTGTCACGCGCCGGCAGTATCAATACTACCAGCGGTGTGGCGGTCGGCGTTTTCTCCGGAGAGAGCGATTCAGCCATCGTCATCGGCGGGCACATCGATTCCGATTCGCATGAGAATCCAGGGGCCAACGATGACGCCTCCGGTGTCGGGTGCGTCATCGAGCTGGCCCGGATTTGGGGGTCGCGCCCCAAGCGCTATACCCTGGTCTTCACTGCCTTCGGGGGCGAGGAGCAGGGTTTGATCGGCGCCCGCCATTTCGTCGAACGCTATCCCGAAATCGGTAAGGTAGCACTGATGCTGCAAATCGATATGGCAGGCGACGAAGCTGACCTTTTCGCAGTCATCGACCCGGTAGGCAGGGCGAACACCTCGGATCGTCAAACACCGTTGTGGCTGATCCGCGACGCGTTTGAAATCGACCGCCGGCTCGGTTTCAACGCGCTGGACTATCCCACACATTTCTTCTCTCTTAGCAACGCACTCGGCGGCATCGTCTCTTCCGATCACGTTGCTTTCCAAAACAAAGGAATTCCGGCTATCGATTTCACCGCCGGCGTCAATACCTCGCCGATTCATACGCCGCAGGACCGGTTCGATTTTATTCGGAAAGACGCGCTTGCACGCAGCGGCCGTTTGGTGGATGGCTTGCTCGCAAAATACAATTCGGAACGAATCCCGCAAGAAGTCAACGGCGAATATATGCTTGTCAAAGTTCTTTGGTGGAGAATTTACCTGCCCGCCGGCGCCATTGTCGGTGTGAATATCTCCGCGCTGCTCCTGGGACTTCTGGCACTTTTATATAGTCGTTGGCATCGGGCGCGGATTCCTAAGGAAGATCGTGACCGGTTTACCGGAATGAAATTTTTCTTCTTGCTCGTGCTTGTCGCCGTTTTCACGCAGCTCGGGGAAGCAGCCATGCAGCTCATCAAGGGAGTGCGTTATCCCTGGGTGGCGCCGTTTTATCCATATTTGGGACTGGCGGCAATCTGCGCAACAGCCGGCGGCTGGGTTGCAATGTGGTTGTGCAAACGCTTGCAATTGAGTCCGGATCCGTATGTTTATACAAAACGCGCCTTGAGCCTTTTAGTTCTGTTTGGTCTCTTGCTGAGCTTGGTGAATCCACGCACGTCGTTCTACGTGTCCGTCTCTTTACTGCTGCTGAGTTTTGCCATTGTGCTGCCTTTCTCGAAATTAAAATGTCTTCTGATACTCATCACGCCCTGGCCCATGTCCCGGCTCATGTTCATGGAAGCGCTGCCGTTCTTGCGTTCGACCATCGAGGCTGGGTTCGACATCAACACCTTTTTCCAATCTTTGTTCTATAGTGTTATGCTGACGGCGATTCTGGTCCTGTGGTACCTGCCTTCGATTTACGCTTTTGGCTATGCCGCCGTCACGATCCTGCCATTTAAAAATGCGGTGAAACGGTTTCGAGGGCCGTTGCCCGGCCTGGCTATCTTGCTGATTTTACTCGGATACTCCGTTTATGTTTTCTCGCTGGCTCCGTATAACGACCGCTGGCGCGCCTCTCTGGTCGCCGAGGCGCGTTACGATGTGCGCAGCGGCGAGAGCAGCTTCGAATTGCGAGGCAACGAGTATTTCCGAAAAGTGGAAGTCGCCACCGACTCCATGAGAGTCCGCTATGATAGGCGAATTCTGAATGCCGAGCTGCCCGTGTCAATTCAAGCGAATTGGCTGCGGTTTTCTGGCCAGGAAGCGTATGAAAATCTCGAAGACAGTGTCCTGGTCATCAACTGGCGCCTCGAGACAAGCCGGCCATGGTATGAGGTACGTCTGCTGTTACGACCCGATGAGCACGATATCGAGCTGCTGGACTCGGATTTAGCTTTTCGCCGCACGAGAAACGGCGTAGAATTTGTCTGGAAGTATGAACCGTCCGACACTCTGACGATTCAAGCGCGCCTCAAGGTCCCGCCTGGCGTCTCCTTGATTCGAGAGGTCGACGCCATTTATTCACACCTGCCGTTTGCTGCACACATTACAGCGAAATATGCGGATGTTCGCTATCGGACTACGGTGAGTATCCGCGATACGCTGAGAATTCCGGTTGCGGAGTTTACGGATGCGGAAAGACGTTGATGAGGTATGTTCAATCGAGTTTTCGTTGGCAGAACGTGGGACTATGGTTCTCATATCACCCTATATCCTGCCTATGTTGCAGCGCAGACTGCCGATGATGATTCTGGGGCACAACATCGACGCTGGACACTATCCGTATATCTTGGCATTGTATCCAGAGGGCCGGATCGAGATATAGAAGAGCTGCTGATAGCTGGAGGATTCAACGAAAACAGTGGTCGGTTCGGGCTCGCGAGGCCGAGGCCGAAGATACTAAACTCGACCGTTTCGTCGCCTTGAAGTTTCTGCCACTGCATTCCCTCTTGACTTTTTCATTATTATTCTTAAATTTAAGCCTTTCCTAAAGGGCGATTAGCTCAGTTGGTTTAGAGCACCTGCCTTACAAGCAGGGGGTCATTGGTTCGAATCCAATATCGCCCACCCTTATATCCCTATTCCCTATATCCT
>JBHHWX010000187.1:0-10310 GCA_046756745.1 bacterium
TATAATCTTCATGTTACCTGGAAAAGTTGTTTTGAAATGTACCGTGCCTAATAAGGAGATTGCTTCGCTGAGAAACGCTCGCAAAGACATCAAGAATCAAGTTTTCGTTCACTCACTATCTATCTAGCGAAGCGCCGCCTCAAACCAACGGATTTTTTAAAATTCCAAGCAGTGCATTTACAATATTTCTCACCCCAACAAAAAACGTCGGGATTCGAAATGACACTATCTAAGAAAACGTGCTTTGTTTGTCGAAGCTCCCGACTTTTTGGGGTAAATAATTTCGCTTCTCAATATCTCGGTTCTTAGATGTTGGCTGTCGTCACGTTTCACGTCTGCCGTCTCACGTCAGAATTAAAGATCGTATTTCTTTATTTTATAACGCATCGTTCTTAAACTGATATCTAAAACTTTTGCCGCCTCCGATTTATTTCCCTTCGCTTGCACAATCGCGTCTTTTAAAATCAGCTTTTCCACGACTTCTATTTTTTCTTTAAAAGTCTTGCCGGAATTTCTTAAAAAATCAATTTTGGAATCTCCCTTAGGAACGCGACTTCTGCCGAAGGGCAGATGTTCCGGAAGGATGCACTCTTCATCTCCGAGAACGATAGCGTTTTCGATGGAATTTTCTAATTCGCGAACGTTTCCAGGCCAGTGGTATGCTTGACAGAGACGTAAGGCTTCATCTGACATTCGTGGCGGCGGGATTTTGTTTGCCAGACTATACTTTTTGATAAAATGCTCGGCCAGTAGAGGAATGTCTTCTTTTCGCTCGCGCAAAGGAGGCAGATCGATAGGAATCACATTGAGCCGGTAATAAAGGTCTTCCCGGAATTTACGTTGTTCCATAGCTTGCTCTAAGTCGCGGTTCGTCGCGGTAATCACGCGGACATCAACGTTGATAACGACTGTGCCGCCCAAGCGGGAGATTTGCCGCTCCTGCAAAACCCGCAATAATTTGGTCTGCACGCTTTCTGGGATGTCGCCGATCTCATCGAGAAAAATCGTTCCTTTATGAGCTAATTCAAACCGGCCTTTTTTTCGGCCTTCGGCGCCGGTAAACGCGCCTTTCTCGTAGCCGAAAAGCTCGCTTTCCAACAAAGTCTCCGGAAATGAAGCGCAGCTTATTTCGACAAGCGGCTGGCTCGCTCTCGGGCTGTTGTAGTGGATTGCCCGCGCCACCAATTCTTTACCGGTGCCGCTTTCCCCACGGATTAGCACGGTGGAGTGGGTTTTCGCGACTTTCACGATGGTGCTAAAAATCTGCTGTATGGCCTTGCTTTCGCCAACGATGTTGTGGAAGCTGTAGGCTGATTTAACCTTCTTTTTGAGCTCGACATTCTCACGCTGTAATTTCTGCTCCCCTAGAGCTTTCTCGATGATGACAAACAGCTCATCCAGATCCAAAGGCTTGGTGAGATACTCGTACACGCCTTTTTTCATGGCTTCCACAGCATCTTTTACAGAGCTATAGGCCGTCATGACGATGGTTTTCATTTCCGGGGCAAAAGAAAGGGTCCGTTCGAAAAGCTGCATGCCGTTCATATCAGGCATCTTGAGGTCGGTGAGCAGGATGTCGAAGGACTCCTTTTTGAGAGTCCGCAATGCTTTTTTCGAGCTCCCGGAACCTTCGACTTCATACCCTTCCTGGCTCAAGATTTCTACAAGCCCGGAGAGAGTATTGCGATCGTCTTCAACTATGAATATTTTTGACATACCGCCTCGGGATTGAGAATATTTTCAGCTTTACTTTCTAACAAAAAGTCCGCCACGGTTTCAGCTATCTGCAATGCCACG
This sequence comes from bacterium, assembly GCA_046756745.1. Lineage (GTDB taxonomy): Bacteria > Zhuqueibacterota > Zhuqueibacteria > Oceanimicrobiales > Oceanimicrobiaceae > JBHHWX01. The sequence continues at coordinate 1,798 of JBHHWX010000187.1, forward strand.
CGCTGCTGAGCTTCAATTGTGCTGGCGCCCAAATGCGGCGTCAACACAACATTATTGAGCTTCAACAATGGACTGCCGCGAGGAGGCTCCTTTTCATAAACATCCAAGGCCGCCCCGGCGATGTTGCCGGCAGTCAACGCTGTTAACAGGGCGCTCTCGTCGATAATGCCGCCCCGCGAAGTGTTAATGAGCAGCAAACCTTTTTTCGCGAGATTCAATTGCTCCGCGCCGATTAAATGTTTGGTCGCGGAATTCAGAGGCACATGCATGGTGATAAAGTCGCTATGCCGAACCAGATCGTTTAATTCCAAGCGTTCTGCTCCCACCGAGCGAAACAGTTCAGGCGGGATGAGAGGGTCGTAGGCCACGATCTTCATCCCGAACGCCTTCGCCCGCGAGGCCAGCTCCCGGCCGATTTTACCGAGACCAATCACGCCCAATGTTTTTTCGAACAACTCGACGCCTTTGAAAGCGTTTCGGTTCCATTTTTCGCAAGCAAGCGAATAATGCGCCTGCGGTATCTTGCGCGCAAGCGCGAGCATCAGGGCGAACGTATGTTCGGCAGCCGAGATGGTATTTGCAGCAGCGGCGTTGAATACGGCGATTCCCTTTTCTGTGGCAGCCGCCAAATCAATATTATCGATTCCGGCGCCGGCGCGGCCGATGACTTTTAAATTCGCTGCGGATTGGATGATTTCATCCGTTACTTTGGTGGCGCTGCGCACAATCAAACCGTCGAAATCGCCGATTCGCTGTTTTAAAACATCGACAGCCATCCCGGGCGAGAATTCAACTTCGATGCCTTTGTCCCCCAGGGTCGTCGCGCAGATTTCCGCAACGTTGTCAGAAATAAGGATTCGGAGCATTTTATTCAGAGGAGGTGTCCTTCATGAAAATATTCTGTACTGTATATACACCGGAGCCGTGCTCAAAGTCCCAGCCAAAATCAGAAAGCGTCATTTCCAGCGCGGAAGCCATCGCGACCATGTCCAAAGAATCGTAATAGCCCATATGAGCAATACGAAAAATTTTGCCTTTGAGCTGCGCTTGCCCACCGGCAACGGTAATACCGTATTTTTGACGTAAATGCTTGACAAACTTCAAGCCATCGATAAATTCAGGAATTTTGACCGCTGTTAAGGAATCGGACGGCGATTTGGCAAACAGCTCTAAACCCATCGCCTGGACACCCTCTCGAGTTGCGCGGGCCAGAAGCGCATATTTTTTCCACAAGTTTGGCAGACCTTCTTCGCGAATCATGGCCAAGGCTTCTCGCAGCCCCATTATGAGCGTGATGGCTGGAGTCCAGGCCGTCGTGAGTTTCTCAAGTGCGGTTCTTTCTTTTTGAAAATCAAAATAAAACTTAGGGATATCCGAGACCTTTGCCCGCTCCCACGCCCGATCGTTTAACGCCACCATGGCTAAGCCGGGAGGAATCATCAAGCCTTTTTGGGAGCCGGTCATGGCGACGTCGATTCCCCATTCATCCATTTTAAACGGCAGCACCCCGGCAGAGGTAATGGCGTCGACAATCAACAGCGCGTTAGAATGGGTTCTGACGATATCGGCAATTGTCCGGATATCTGCCGCGACCCCGGTAGAGGTTTCGCTATGAGTAATCAATACGGCTATTGTCGCAGGATGTTCGGTTAAAAAAGTTTTTATCTTTTCGGGTGCAACCGCTTCGCCCCAGGGAACGTCGATGGTATGGGTGTCGGCGCCATAGTTTTGACAGAGCAGACTCAAGCGCTCTCCGAATTTACCTCCGGCAACGGTCAAAACCGTGTCTCCTTTAGACAAAAGATTGACAACACAAGCTTCCATTGCCCCGGTACCGGAGGATGACAAAATCAAGACGTCGCCTTCGGTTTGAAAAAAATATTTCAGATCCTCGATAACGGCCTGAAAGATCTGTTTAAACCCTTCTCCACGATGGTGCATAATTGGGTTGGTCATCGCCACCTGTACTCGCTCCGGAACCTGGGTCGGTCCGGGTGTAAAAAGCCTTTCTCGCATCTATCTACTCCAGGAAGGTTCGTATTTCGCGCCAGAGCTCTTTTTTCCCATTTCCGGTGCGGGCGGAAAACGGAATGATCTCACCCTCGAAAAAAGGTTGCAGCGTCTGAGAAAATCCGGCGATCTGTTTTTTTAAAGCATTTTTTGAAAGCTTGTCCGATTTTGTCGCAACGACAATGAGATTGATTTTCAAGGTCGTGAGCCATTCGAGTAATTGCATGTCCAGCTTAGTCGGGCCGACCCGGCTGTCGATAATCGAGACCAGGCCTCTCAAGTTCTGGCTCTGAGAAAGATAGCTTTCGATAAGCACGCGCCACTGTTCCGACTCTTTCTTGGAGACTTTTGCGAACCCATATCCTGGCAAATCAACAAAATAAAAACGCTGATTGATCCGGAAATAATTAAGTTGGCGTGTTTTACCCGGGGTCGAGCTGGTCTTCGCCATTTTTTTGCGGTTGAGAAGGCAATTGATCAGACTGGATTTACCGACGTTGGAGCGGCCGGCGATAGCCACTTCGGTCAAGGCGTCCTTCGGAATCTCACGTATATTTACAACGCTCTTCACAAATTCGACAGAGGAGATTTTCATATATTGAATTCGAGCAAACGAAGCTCATCACAATCAAGGTAATCAGAGCCAAACCTGTTGTAAGACATCTTTCATTTGACCAACCGAAATAATTTTTAAGCCCTTTTTAACTTCGGCCGGGATTTCATCCAAGTCTCTTTCGCTTTCCTTGGGAATGATAACGGTTTTTATTTGCGATCTCTGGGCTGCCAACAGTTTTTCGTTCAACCCGCCGATAGCCAAGACGTTTCCGCGAAGCGTGATTTCACCAGTCATCGCCAAATCACTGCGAACCTGCTTGTGGGTGAGCGCCGAAATCAAGGCCACCGCGATAGTGATACCTGCCGAAGGACCGTCTTTCGGGGTCGCTCCTTCCGGGACATGGACATGAATGTCGCGTTCCTTCCAAAAAGACTCATCAATACGAAGCTCAGCCGCGTTTGCGCGTGCATAAGAATAGGCTGCTTTTGCAGATTCCTGCATCACCTCGCCTAACTTACCTGTCAAAGACAAATTTCCTTTGCCCTGCATAACGGTGACTTCTATCTGCAAAATGTCGCCGCCGTAAGGCGTCCAGGCGAGGCCAAGCGCGGTACCGACCAACGGCTTTGTAAAACGTTGTCGCTCCGGGAACGTAGGAATTCCGAGAAATTCGGCGACCATTTCCTTTGTAATCGAGACGCTCTTCACGTCTGCATTTTCCACTATCTTTCTCGCGACTTTCCGGCAGATAGCTGAAAGCTCCCGTTCGAGATTCCTGACTCCGGCCTCGCGGGTATATTCGCGAATGATGTGCAGAATCGCTGCTTTTTGAAATTTCAAATTGTGGGCTTTTAAACCGTGCTGTTTTAACAGTTTCGGAATCAAGAAATTTTTTGCAATCTCGAGTTTTTCATGTTCCAAATATCCCGGCAAGTTGATAATTTCCATACGATCTTGCAACGGCTCCGGAATTTGGTTTTGCATGTTCGCAGTCGTGATAAACAAGACCTTAGACAGGTCGTAGTCGACTTCGAGATAATGATCGTTAAAATTACGGTTTTGTTCCGGATCCAGCACTTCTAAAAGAGCCGCTGACGGGTCCCCGCGAAAATCCATACTCATCTTATCCACTTCGTCGAGTAGAAATACCGGGTTGAGAGTTTTCGCTTTTTTCAAACTTTGAATAATTTTCCCGGGCATCGAGCCAATGTAAGTCCGCCGGTGACCGCGAATCTCTGCTTCGTCGCGAATTCCGCCTAGAGAAATACGCACAAAATTTCTCCCCATGGCTCGCGCCACCGATTTTCCCAACGAAGTTTTCCCGACTCCCGGCGGTCCGACGAAACACAGTATCGGGCCTTTCAGATTCTTTGCCAATTTCAGCACGGACAGATGTTCGAGAATACGCTCCTTCGGTTTTTCCAAACCGTAGTGATCTTCATCCAGAATCTTATCTGCCTGCTTGACATTCAAATTATCTTTGGTGGTTTTTCTCCACGGCACCGCTAACAGCCAATCCAAATAGTTCCGGATAACCGTGGCCTCGGGAGAAAAAGGCGAAGTTGTACGCAACTTTTCAAGCTCTTCATAAGCTTTTTCCTCAGCCTCATGGCTCATTTTCGCCTTTTTGATATTCTCGCTTAAATAGGCAAACTCGCCGTTAAACTCGCCGTCCTCGCCAAGCTCATCTTGAATGGTACGTAGTTGTTCCTGTAAATACAATGTTTTTTGCGATTTCTGAATTCGATCCCGGACTTTGTCTTCAAGCTCGCGCTCAATCTCGAGGACCTCGGTTTCAGACTCCAGCAATTCGATCAGGTCGGCAAGCCCTTTGCCGACAGTTGTGCATTCGAGAATTCTCTGCTTGGTTTTGACGCCGCTCTGCAGATGGGCAGCGACAAAATCCGCAAAACGCTGAGGATGCTCTACATTATCAATGCTTAACAAAATTTCATCGGGCACGTTTTGGTTGAGTCGTACATATTTTTTGAATAAGGTACCGACCCGGCGTAATAGAGCCCTGATTTGCGGCGTAAACTCCTCGCCCTCTTCGAATATGTCGATCCGGGCTTGTAAATGTTCATCAATAGCAAGATAGCGGCGAATCCGGCCCCGGACCACGCCTTCGACCAAAACCTTCATCAAGCCGTTGGGCAGCTTTAAAACCTGCAGGATCCGTGCAACAACTCCGACTTTGTATAAATCTTCTTTCCCAGGATTGTCTGTGGATAAATTCTTCTGTGCGGCCAGAAATACCAGCTTGTCCAAAATCATGGACTCTTCGATGGCCTTCAACGAGGATTCCCGGCCGATAAGAAGCGGGTAAATCATAAACGGAAAAATAACGATTTCTTTTAACGGTAAAATGGGCAGCCGGTGATTGATTTCGATCTCGGCCCCGTCTCTCACGATTTTGTGCATTTTCTTTAACTGGAAAATAAATTAATAGTAAGAATCCATTTATAGGGACGGCAGGAAAGCAGCAGGTTTGTCACTTTGTAAAAATAGTGTGGCTTTAAGCACTCTTTTTCACCTTCTTGTACGTCAAAATAGGATCGCTTTGCTTCGTAACAAAATCCTCAGTAATCAGGCACTCCTTGACATCGCTTCGCGAAGGTATTTCATACATCAGCTCCAACATGATTTCCTCAAAAATCGCACGTAACGCTCGCGCCCCGGTGTTTCTTTTTCTGGCCATGCTCACGATAGACTTTAATGCTTCCGGCTCGAACTCTAACTCGACTTCGTCCATTTCAAACAGGCGCTTGTACTGCTTCGTTAATGCATTTTTCGGTTTTTGCAAAATCTGCAAAAGCGCTTCTTCGTCGAGATCATTGAGTACGGCAAGTCCGGGCAAGCGGCCTATGAGCTCCGGAATCAGTCCAAATTGCAGCAGATCTTCGGGTTCGACTCGGCTCAAGATATCTTGTTTTCTATCTGTCTTCGGACTCTTGACTTGTGCGCCATACCCGATGTTACGCTTTCCCAAACGGCGTTTGATAATTTCGTCGAGGCCTGTGAACGCACCGCCGCAAATAAACAAAATGTTTTTTGTATTGATGTTGATGAGGTTTTGCTCAGGATGTTTACGACCGCCTTTCGGAGGAACAGCCGCACTGGTGCCTTCAAGCAATTTAAGCAAGGCCTGCTGAACCCCTTCACCCGATACATCGCGTGTAATCGACGGGTTGCCGTCTTTACGTGAAATTTTGTCGATTTCATCGATGTACACAATACCCCGTTCCGCCTTTTCCAAATCGTAATCAGCAGCTTGTAAGAGCCGTACCAGGATATTCTCAACGTCTTCCCCCACATAACCGGCTTCGGTCAGAGTTGTCGCATCGGCAATCGTAAACGGGACTTGTAAGAACCGCGCCAGAGTCTGCGCGAGTAGCGTCTTGCCGGTTCCGGTCGGGCCGATGAGCAATATGTTACTTTTGTCGATCTCAACCTCGTCAAATGCATCGTACGATTTGATTCTCTTATAGTGGTTGTAAACCGCAACGGACAGATTCTTCTTTGCATATTCTTGTCCGATAACGTAATCGTCGAGCGTTTTCTTGATATCTGTGGGAAGAAACTCATGATTGTCGATAGACTTCCCCCTGCGAATGTAATCCTCGCGAATAATATCACCGGCGCTTTTGACACATTCATTACAAATATACACATCCGGTCCGGTGACGATACATTCCACTTGGTTGGAATTTTTCCCGCAGAACGAGCAAATAATATAATTTTCTTTTAATTCTCTATCGCTCAACTTTTTCGCAAGCCTTTACTTTTTCGAGTTCTTGGATATTTTTTTGGTCAGCCCGGTGCGATCGAGAACTTCATCGATAATGCCGTACTTTCGGGCGTCTTCGGACGACATAAAGAAATTCCGGTCCGTGTCCTTTGAGATTTTGTCGATAGTTTGGCCGGTATGAAAAGAAAGAATCTCGTTCAATTTCTCGCGTATGGTTAGAATCTCTTTCGTGTGGATTTCAATATCCGTCGCTTGGCCTTGCGCCCCCCCTAACGGTTGATGAATCATCACTCGTGCGTGTGGCAGAGCAAAGCGCTTGCCTTTTGCCCCGGCAGCCAGAATAATCGCTCCCATGCTCGAGGCCTGCCCCATACAGTAAGTGACCACATCCGGCTTCACGTGCTGCATGGTGTCGTAAATAGCTAATCCTGCGGTGACATAGCCACCGGGAGAATTAACATAAATAGCGATATCTTTTTCAGGGTCATCGGCTTCCAGAAAAAGCATTTGAGCAATACACAAACTCGCAATGGTGTCGTCAATTGCCGTTCCAATAAAGATAATTCGTTCCTTCAACAACCGAGAAAAGATATCGTACGCCCGCTCTCCTCTCCCGGTTTGTTCGATTACCATGGGTACTAAGCTCATCTTACAACTTCTTCCTTTCTTAATGATACAATTTAAGTGGAAATGTCAAGTTGACTTCTCTTTTGAAGGTCTTTCCACGTAATCTTTGTGTCCTTGATTTTGGCATGTTCTTCCAGTAAGTCGAGAACTTTTGCCGCCAGAATATCGTTCTCGAAATTTCGCTGAGCTCGCTTATTCTTCAAAGATTTACGGTACTCTTTTTCATCAACGCCACGTTCCTCGGCAAACCGGGTGACAAATTGTTTCTTATCGTCCTCACTAACAACAATGTTTTCGAGATCCGCAATCTTCTCCTTCACAAGCTCCCATTTAATATTCCAAACAGCTCCAGCCCGATATTCCTTGCGAACCGCCTCTTCATCGATCTCACCGTTCTTCGAACTCTTCTTTGCACTCTTAACAATTGCGTCTAAATAATTATTGATCATCACTTCAGGTGCATCGAATAAGTTTTTCTTGAGCACTTCATCGATCAGGCTCTGCCGTAACGCGCGTTCCGCATTCTTCTGTGTTTGCTTTATCAGTTTGTCCCGGATATCTTCTTTCAGCTCATGCAAAGTCTCAAACTTGCCGGTATCCTTAGCCAATTCATCGTCAATTTCCGGCAATACTTTGGATTTGACCTCCTTTACAGTCACCTCATAGAGTTCTTCTTCGGGTTCTCTGCTCTCAGGGTTTTTCGCGTCGACCGGTAAAATCACTCTCCTCGTTTCACCCGGTACGACCCCCAATAGTTGATCGGTCAATTCCACACTTTCCTTATTTTTTACGAGCTGGAAAAAACGATCTTCATATTTTTTACCGATAACCGGTACGCCGGAAACATCGATTTGCTGGAAATCGGCTAAAACAAAATGATTTTCTTCCGCGCCTCCTTCCACAGGCTCCATAACAGCCATCCGCTCCCGAACATCTTCCAATGCCGCGGTGATATCCTCATCGCCGACTTCGTAATTCTCACGCTCCACCGAAAGGTTTTTGTAGGTCTGTAACTCGATTTCCGGGTAAACTTCGACGACCGCTTTAAATTTCAAGCCCTTCCCAGGATCATAGTCCACATCTTCGAGCTTGGCCGGCGCGATCGGACGCAACTTTTCTTTCTCACTCACTTCCCGGAAAACACTGTCCACGACATCTTCAATCGCGTCCGCTTTTATCGTTTTCCCGTAAAGTTTTTTAATCAAAGAAATCGGCACTTTACCTTTTCGAAATCCTTCCAAACGGATTTTCTTCTGAACTTTCCGGTAAGAGGTTTCGAAATGCGGAGCCAATTCCTCTTCAGGAACTTCGACCTCGATGAGACGTTGGGTGTTCCCCCGTTCTGAAATGTGGGATTTCAATCTATCTTCTTCCTATCTAAGCTTGTTTATGACTAAAAAGGTAACCTTCTCGTGATTTTGAAAAAATGTCCGTAGCAAAATGGTATATAACCCTTTCACAAATCAACACGTTTAGATCAATTAAGAGTAACGATTCAGGCGTGAGAAGCTTCGGAATGCAAAACTTTAGTTTTGCACTGTTTCAATGAAAGCCGCAACGCTAAAGCGTTGC
>JBHHWX010000188.1:0-10285 GCA_046756745.1 bacterium
TGCCTAAGACATCGATAGACTGTGACGGAAGTGAGTCCCAATGGTTTTTTTTCGGGACGATTCCCCTCCCGCAGCATTCCCGTTGAGGTGTAATCAACCGGTTCAATGGCCATTTTCTGATCTAAAGGATTTGCTTCTTTTTAAACCCTATCAAAAGCTAACCTTCTTGAAGAAGGTCAGCTTTTCATAAGAGGGAGAAATTGCAATGAAGAAAGTTCTTTTCTTGTTGTTCTTATTACCCGCTTCATCTGCACAAGCACAGGAAATCGGCCCAAAGAACGGCTCGCTGATTTTAGCCGGCGGCGGCATCCGCGACCAGGCAATTATCGAACGGTTTATCGACTTAGCCGGCGGTCAGGAGGCGCCGATAGTGGTTATCCCGACAGCAGGTGGAGGCGACCATTACGATCAGTATTGGCGCGGCCTCAGACTGTTTAAGGAGGCGGGCGTGAAGAATGTCATGGTGCTGCACTCCTACGACCGCAAAGTCGCCGACACGGACGAATTTGCTGCGCCCATTAAAGCAGCCCGCGGCGTCTGGTTTTCAGGGGGCCGGCAGTGGCGCCTGGCCGATTCCTATCTCAATACCAAAGTCCATAAGGCTCTGTGGGAGTTACTTGAGCGCGGCGGCGTGATCGGCGGCTCCTCCGCCGGGGCGACCATTCAGGGCTCCTATCTCGCCAGAGGCGACACCAAGACCAACACCATCATGATGGGCGACCATGAGCAGGGGTTCGCTTTTCTTAAAAATGTCGCTGTCGATCAGCACATCCTCAAACGCAATCGCCATTTTGACTTGATCGAAATCATCGAGGCGCGTCCGGAGCTGCTTGGTATCGGTCTGGATGAGGACACCGCCATCGTCGTGCAAGGAGATCGCTTTGAGGTGATCGGGCAAAGTTATGTCGCCATTTATGATCACAATCGCCGACTGAATTCCGGCGGCCGGTTCTATTTTTTAGCGCCGGGCGACCAGTACAACTTGAAATCCAGAGAGCCTTTCCGGATGGCACGAACACGGCAGCCGCTGGAGCGAGTGACTAAGCAGGCATGGTCTGAAATTGGCAATCAATAATAAGTAGTTAGCGTCTGAACGAAAACTCGTTCAGACACTAGTTAGACGGCTCATCAAGGAGGTATTGCATGAAGAAGTACATGAGAGTTGCCGTATTGTCGGCGATTCCAATCTTGTTCATTGCCCCGGTACTCATTTCCCAGTTTACTAAATCAGAAGGCCGAAGTTTCCACGGTGTAAAATTAGAAGATACGCGATACGTGGAAATTAGCTTTCAGAACACCGCGCAGGGGATTGGTTTGGGAGGCATGTTGTTTGTGCCACGGGGAGAAGGCCCTTTTCAGGCAGTTGTCATGATTCACGGTTCTGGTACCAGTCACCGAGACAATGGCTGGTATCTTACATTGACTCAATATCTACAAGAAAATGGAATAGTGGTTCTCCTCCCTGACAAGCGGGGCTCTGAAAAATCCGAGGGAGATTGGCGTACTGCAAGCTTTGACGATCTCGCTACCGACACTTGGGCAGCGATTCAATTTCTGAAAGATCAGGAGTATGTGGCCCTATCGCACATCGGCGTAGTGGGTATGAGTCAAGGGGGATGGATTGCGCCGGTCGTAGCTAGTAAATCCTCGGATGCCGCTTTCCTTGTCAACGTCGTAGGTGCAAGCGTCTCTACGCATGAGCAACTGCTGTACGAGGAAAACCACAACTTAAGAGAAATTGGTTTTCTGCCAGGTCTCTCGAATCTTGTCGCGTACCTGTCCACTTCCTACCTCAAAAACATCGGACAGAGAGACTTCTGGGATGCCATTGGGGACTTTGACCCACTTCCGCACTGGGAAAGACTTGCGATCAGTTCTTTGACTTTGTATGGGCAAGAGGACGCCAATGTGCCTTCGGCAGAGAGTGCCGCGAGGTTACGTTCTCTAATGAACCCAAACATCGAAGTAAGAATATATGAGGGTTCCGGCCATGCGCTTGAGGACCCGGAAGGTCACGGAGATAGCATTTTCAGAGAGGATGCCCTAGGGGAGATTAGGGATTTCATTCTGTCTGTGTCAGTTCATCCTTGAACAGCGTGATATGGAGGAAGTACGGGTTGGACCGCCGTTCAACACTGCATTAACCCAACGCGGATGAACCGCAATCCAATAGGTCTCCAACGGATAGAAACAACCCAACGGATTATATTTTTATAACTTGACCCGGGAAGTCTGAACGAAAAAGGTTTACAAAAGTTTACCCAAAAAAACATCGCTCTAGCTTACACAATAGTGTTATTTACAGCTACAGTTAAAATATCTTGCCAAAAAATGACAGGATTTAACCTATCAGGTACTAAAAATCCAATGCGAATAGAACTTGATTTGGAACGTGCCCTTTTTGAATTTCGGGATGCAGAAATTCATGCTAAGAATACCCCCGTATTTTTTACTCACGAGCTCACTGTTGAAAGAATTGGAATTGAGGCGCGACTTGATAAAGTGCTAAACTGGTGGCGATCAGACGACGTGTGGGCGCCACGTGAAAGAAAAAATAATTCAGGCGTCAAGTGCCCTTTCTGCCCGGTTTTGGGAAACCGGGAAAGAGTTTTTGAATTTGAAGATTTCATAAGTAGTGACAAGATTACTTCGAAATACGCAATCATTATCAACAACAAATGGGTCTTTCCTAACCATTTTTTAGTCATCGCAGATGAACGTAATCCACATCCTCCGCATAAGATTAGTCGAGAAAGAATTCATTTATTATGCGCACTTGCTGAGCGCCTACCGTCCTTTATGCTTTATCTAACCGGCCGTGGCATGGGCGTCCCCCAACATTTTCACGGTCATCTGGTGAAATCAGAGTACCATCCACCTCTAGTGAAGGCTCACTTTGGCGGCCAGCACTTTAAGTCTCTTTGGAAAGACAAGATAGCCTGCGTATCAGAGATTCGATACCATCCCTGGACAATAGAAACACATAAATATGTGGCTGGCTGGGCGGTTACAGGTCCAATGATGAACATCGCTGAAATTGTCATCAAAGTGGCACAGACATGCACTGATTTGATTTACCAGAATAAAGACAAAATGCAAACCGACATATTCTGGGCGCCACAACTGAATCCTTCTGAGGATATCCCAGTGAGAACCGTTTTTGTTTTTCCCCGCCGGGGTGATGGTGGAAAATCTAAGGAAACTCTGGGAGCAACCGAATTTGTAGGATTATTCGCATTTAATAACAAGCAGTACTTCGATTACTCGGTTAGTAATGCAATCGCTGACTTAAGAGAAGCCGGACTTCCCTGGGAAGAGTCTTTGAAGGGAAAAATATCCGAAAAAATAAGTAAATGGTGAAGGAGCCATTGTTAGTGTGAATCAGTGTCCGCATCATCCGTGAACTATAAAAAAATGCCAGCTTCATGAATCCTAAAACCACTCCAGAATTACGCCGGACAATGGGCCTCCCGCACGCGACGGCCATGGTTGTCGGCACCATCATCGGCGCATCCATTTTTGTCCAGCCTTCGGACGTCACCAGTCTCGTGCCTTCGGTGAGCGGCATCATCCTGGTGTGGCTGGCATCCGGAGTATTGACCCTGTTCGGCGCCCTGGTGTGTGCGGAACTGGCGTCGATTTTCATACAGTCCGGCGGCGTATATGTGTATCTAAAAGAAGCGTTCTCCCCGGCGTTGGGGTTCCTGTGGGGCTGGGCCATGTTCTGGGTCATGCACTCAGGGATTATCGCCGTGGTTGCAGTGATTTTCGCGCGCTACCTCGACTATTTTTATCCTTTGGGAGATGTTGGCATCAAGGCGGCGGCGATCGCCTGTATCCTGATTTTGTCTGCGGTCAATTGTCTTGGCGTAAAGCAGGGCAGCACATTACAGACCTTCATCACATCAGGAAAAGTGCTGGCCATTGTATTGATCCTTATTGTGGGATTTGTACTGGGGTCGCGCCTTCCGGAGCATTTTGTAACGGGCGAACTCTTGCACACGGAAATTTCCGTCAACAATTTCTTACTGGCGATGATCGCCGGACTGTTCACTTTTGGCGGATGGCACATGGTCACCTACAATTCCGAGGAGACCGTCGAACCGCGCAAGACCATCCCGCGTGCCTTGATCTTTGGCGTCATTATCGTTACGTTCTGTTATATCGCCATGAATGCCGTTTACATGTACGTTCTGCCGCTCGAAACCGTGGCCTCTTCCACCAGGATTGCCGCCGACGCTGCCGATGCGGTCGTGGGATTTGGCGGCGGGGCCTTGATGGCCGGATTGGTGGTTTTCTCGACATTTGGCGCGCTGAGCGGTATCATCTTGGCCGGACCGCGGGTGTACTATGCCATGGCCCGCGACGGCCTGTTATTTCGCTGGGCTGGCAAAATTCATCCACGCTACCGCACGCCAACCGCGGCCATAGCAATGCAGGGTTTCTGGTCTTCGGTGCTGGTGGCCACCGGTACGTATCGTGAGCTGTTTACACGGGTAGTCTATACCGAGTGGCTCTTTTTTGGTTTGATGGCTTTAGGATTGTTCGTTCTGCGGCGACGACCGCATGTTGTACGCGACTATTCCATCTGGGGATATCCCATCGTTCCCGCGCTGTTCATCCTTTTTTCAGCAGTTATCGTCATCAATCAAGTCCTATCAAATCCGAAGGATAGTTTGATTGGACTTTCTTTTGTGTTGGTAGGATTGCCGGTTTATTATGTGTGGGTAAAAAAGAAGAAGTAGAGGAGGATTAAAGCGATGACCATTATCGATTTTCACAATCACGTGTACCCGCCGAAATATGTCGAAGCTATTCAAACCGGGCCAAGCGCGTACAAAGTAACCTTTGATTCTGAGAACAACCCGGTTCTGCATTCTCCCGGCGACTACAATATTCTCGTTCCCGGGCACCGGCGCATGGGTTTCCGGGAGTCGGTTCTGGACGAAGCCGGGATCGACAAGCAGCTCATCTCCTTTACTGCGCCAGGCACACTCGTTGAAACTCCGAAGCGTTCGGTTGAGTTGTGCCGAATGGTGAACGACATTTTCGCCGACATCCAAACCGAGCACGGCGCGCGTTTTCCTGCCTTAGCAACCCTGCCCCTGAACCAACCGGATGCGTGTGTCGCGGAGCTGGAACGGGCTGTTTCCGAGCTTGGGCTAAAAGGCGCAACCCTGTTCAGTAATGCCAACGGCGTTGCTTTGAGCGACCGCTGTTTTTGGCCGCTCTATGAAAAAGCTCACGAGCTGAACACGGTTTTTTTCATCCATCCCACTTATCCGGTGGGTGTGGAAGCGATGCAGAATTACATGCTGATGCCGCTGGTGGGTTTTTTGGCGGACACCACTTTAGCGGCGGCAAGTCTGGTTTTCAGCGGTGTGATTGAAAAATTTCCCAACATAAAGTGGGTTTTAGCCCATTTGGGGGGCGCCGTACCCTATCTGGCGGAGCGCTTCGACCGAGGCTACGAAGCCTTCGAGCAGTGCCGGGTGAACATCCGCAAACCGCCCAGCGAGTATTTGATGAAATTCTATTACGACACAGTCAACTTCGACGTTAAAGCTTTGCAGTTTGCGATCGATTTTGCCGGCACCGAGCGCATCGTTGCCGGCAGCGACTATCCGCATCAGATCGGCAGTTTGGAGAAAATGCTGGCCAGCATCGAACAGTTGAATATTACGGCCGAGGAGAAAGCCGGGATTCTGGGTGGAAATGCGGCGCGGCTGCTTGGATTGTAGTTTATGATACAAAAAATAAACGGCGATCTGGCCTTTGCTTACGCAGCCAGAGACGCCGGGGTTAAAATCGCTGTCAGCTATCCAGGCTCCCCAAGTTCCGGGACGATGGACGTTCTCATTGAACTGGCCGAGAATGATGATATTCACGTTCAGTGGTCCGCCAATGAAAAAGTCGCAATGGAAGTCGGCATCGGCGCGTCCATCGCCGGGCGTCGGGCGTTGGTCTGTACCAAGAGCGTCGGCATGAACCTCATGCTCGACCCGTTGATGGCTCTGAACTTGACGCCGGTCAACGCCGGCTTGGTGATTCTATTGGGCGACGACCCCGGAGGTTACGGCTCGCAAAATGACCAGGATACCCGTTCTCTGGCGCCGATGTTGGAAATGCCGATGATGGAGCCCGCTACACCCGCCGAAGCTTATGCCATGATGCGAGAGGCTTTCTCACTATCCGAACGACTGAACACAGCCGTTATCATTCGTGAAACGCGCAGCTTTGCACAGCAGGTCGGTCGGGTAGACACCGCCGATAAGCCCAAAACCGTTCACCTAGGATTTACCAGAGAACCATACCGTTATGTGCCGGTACCGCTCAATGTTGTAGAAAAACATCGTTTCCTGCATGAGCAGCTCGAGCGTTTTGGCGAGTGGGCTGATAAAAGTCCGTTCAATCATGTTTCCGGTTCGGGAACTAGAGGGGTCATCGGCGCCGGGTTTGTTTATCAAAAGCTGCTCGACGTCACCGGGAAGGAACCGACCGCTGATTTTCGTGTGCTCAAGCTCGGTGTGCTCTTTCCTTTGCCCGAAGAAACCGTTGCTCGTTTTCTGTCGGATTGTGACGAGGTTCTGGTAGTAGAGGAAACGGAACCTTTTGTGGAAACCCATATCAAAGCGATCGCTCACGATCATGGCTGTAAGACCAAGATTTACGGCAAACGAAGCAAACATATAAGCCGGGAAGGCGAGTTATTTCGCTGGCAGATTCATGAAGCTCTAAGCCGTTTTTTGCCAGGGTTTGTTCCGGATCGGAGGTACACACGCGAAAATGAAATCCGGGAGCGGCCTGAAATGCAGAGCTATTGTGGCGGCTGTCGATATGATGAAGTCCTGGATGTGCTCGATGAGGCGGCTGCAGCTCTGCAGCAAAAAATTGTATTGGTCGGCGACCCGGGATGTCTGGTCACGGTAGCAGACAAGCTGGAAGCCAAATATGCGATTGGTTCCGCAGTTGGGGTGGCTGATGGCATGAGCAAGGCAGGCATTGAAGAAAGACCGGTTGCCGTGTTTGGCGACTCCTCGTTTTTCCACACGTCGCTTCCGGCCATTTGTAACGCCGTTTACGACCGCAGTGATATCTTGATGGTAGTGCTGGATAATTCGGCAACCAGGACGTCTGGATTTCAACCTCATCCCGGCGTAGGGCGGGATGCTCTGGGAAAAGAAACGCCGAAGTTGAGCATTGAGAAAATTGCGCATGCGTGCGGCGTCCCATTTATCCGAAACGTTGCGCTTGAACCGAAATCAAATCTGAAAGACAACTTCCAGGAAGCGTTAAGCCAGGATAAGCTCGCTTTACTGGTGGTGCGACTTCCGCGTGTCCAAAGAACGAAGCTGACGAAACACACCGGATAACACGAGAATAAGAACTGACTAAAGAATCTTAAAAACACGATCTTTATTTCGTGAGGTAAAAATGAACTTTTTGAACATTCCAACCCAGTGGCACGGCTATCGCAATTCTGACGTGATCATTAACGCGCAGACGATGAAGTCTGTGAGCGGCGGCGGTCATTGGGGCGGAGGGATGTGGATAAGTACCAGGGATATGGCTCGTTTCGGTTATCTGTTTCTTCGCCGGGGAAAATGGCAGGACCAAGGTCATTTTTTCAGACTCCTGGGTGGATGCGATCACGCCGCCCACAGACGTGGAACCTACGTACGGCTGCATATCGAGCAAGCAGGATAAGCCGGAAGATTGAGGGAATAAAAGCGCGCCCGGTTCTTGTTCGGATAAATCAAAAACCCGTCCTTCTATGTGAAAAACGCTACGCACAAATTTAATCTCCGGAGTCTGTTATGGATTTGTACGTCGGGCAAAAAGCAACACGCACTTTAACATTAACCGAGGAGCATGTGAAAACGTTTGCCGAGTTGTCGGGCGACTACAATCCGCTGCATTTTGATGAATCCTTTGCTTCGAAAACAAAATTTGGCCGGTTAGTCGTTCAAGGCGGGCTCACCACCGGCCTTTTACACGCGCTCGTGGCAATGGACATGCCCGGCCCCGGCACGGTTTTTTTGAGCCAGAACTGGAAATTCACCGCGCCCGTTTTCATCGATGATACCATCACCGCCGAAGCTGAAATCTTGAGCATACATGCAAGCAAACCTGTAACGCAGCTCAAAGTCAAAGTAACCCGGCAGGGAGGCGAGACCGCCTTGGAAGGCGAGGCTTGGTGCTATACGTTCTCTCCGCAGTCGCTCGAGAGTTAATTTCTTATTTGAGTACGTTTATGATGGAGTATGACCTGACTGCCTGATAACGCGGTTGGAAAGTGTGTTTCCCTTCGCGACGGCGTCTCGCCGAGCAGACTCTATGCTGAGAAACCCTCGGCGAGACGCCTTCGGGAAGTGATTTAGGCTTTTCCAACCGCGTTTCTAATGTAACGCAGGCTTCCAGCTTGCAGGCAAGATGCCTGCATTACACCCCCCGTAACTGACCGATTACACAATGGAACCGATTTCCCTTGACTATGGTTAATAAAATTGTTTTCTTAATAAAAAATTGGGGACGACATGGCTTCGACGGGGGTCGAGGAGCTAAGAGCGGCATGCCGAGGTTTTTTCAGATCCTCGTGCGCGTTAGCGCATCCCGGATTCTTCCGGGAGAAAAAAACTGGAAACTATAATTAAACGCAGACAATTATGCGTATGCTTTGGCTGCCTAGTTAAAAGCAGCCCGTTCGTTGAGACTCGGCCGCAAGGTCTCAACGTAACGTCGCTTTTGTGGCTATATCGCTGGTCTCGCTCGAGGACCTCCGATGAATTCTTTCGAGCTGGTTTTTGCAGGTTTTGTTTGCTGTACCTGCAACGACGAGATTCAATCAACAAACTAAGCATGTAGAAGTTTTTAGTGACTGTCTCTCGGACGTGGGTTCGATTCCCACCGTCTCCACTATTTTTTGAGCAGAGGTTCCGGCGCACATGTTCCTCGAGATCACATCCACCATAGGGTGTGTTTGTGAAGAGCATGTCTTCCGTTTGACTCTCTCAAATCTCACAATTATCTTCCAAAGAAAACAGGTCCTAGACTCCTATCCTTTTTGACGAATCTCAAAATAAGCTGCATCTAAGAAATATTCTTTTAACTTGCAATTGAGGACTGCTGTGGAACTTGATACTGTAGAGAGCTTAACCCAATCCCGTCTCGAGGTAAAAATATCCCGGAAAGATAAATCGGTTGAATCCCTGGCTGAGGATGTTGCGGACGGGTTATCCTCAACGCCCAAAACCTTATCCCCAAAGTATTTCTATGACAAAACCGGCTCGAAAATATTCGAGGAAATCTGTGAGCTCCCGGAGTATTATCCAACCCGCTCGGAACGCGCGATTCTCAGAGCATACGCCGAGGAGATAACCCGGTTTTTTGACAAAGACATCACTCTTGTTGAATTGGGCAGCGGCAACTCGAGCAAAACGCAACTTCTCATCCGCGCCTTTATCAAACGCTTTGAACGATTGCACTACCTCCCTATCGATATTTCCAAGAGCATCCTCTCAGAAACGGCGCAAAGCCTGCTGCAAAAGTATCTGCATTTGAAAATAACCGCCTTCGTTTCAGATTATCACACCGCTCTTTCTGTACTCAAAAAGGAAAACATCGGGGATAAGCTGATTCTGTTTCTCGGTTCCAACATCGGCAATTTCGAACCGCAGGAAGCTGAGATTTTCTTAAAGAAAACGTATGCGACCATGAACCGAAATGACCGGCTTCTGGTGGGCGTGGATCTTAAAAAGGCTGAAAGTATCCTCATTCCGGCCTATGATGACTCGCAAGGCGTGACCGCGAAATTTAATTTCAATATGCTGCGCAGGATCAACCGTGTGTTAGACGCGAATTTTGATCTCTCGAAATTTCGCCATAAGATTATATTTAACAATGAGCATAGTCGAATCGAAATGCACTTAGAAAGCATGTGCAAACAGACCGTCGCCATTCATACATTAGGGCAGAAGTTTCATTTTGAAAAGGGCGAGACCATTCATACGGAAAATTCGTATAAATACTCTCTCGCCCGGTTTAATCAGTTGGCCATTGCCGCCGGCTTTGAAGTGCAAAAAACCTGGTTCGATGAAAAGAAATGGTTTAGCCTTAATTTCTTGCGGCCTGCTCCTGCGCGCTTGTAGGACGAAAACCCTGTCTCCAAATCGAACCGAGAACTCCGAGAACCTTCTAAAATAAAGCACCAAGGAAAGAGAATTAACTAACTTACTAACATTTCTCACTTCGTTTGTGCGTCAGATTAGGTTTGGTAAGAGGTTCG
>JBHHWX010000189.1:0-10284 GCA_046756745.1 bacterium
AAGAAGCCGTCTGCACAGCAAAAAAACGGTATATCTCGTCGTGAATTCTTAGGCAAGACGGCAGTCGCAGCCGCGGCATTGACGATCGTGCCTCGACACGTTTTGGGTGGTGCTGGTTACATTGCACCGAGCAACAAGATCAACTTGGCTATGATCGGCACGGGTGGCCAAGGTACTTATGATATGAAGCAGTTCCTACAAATCGCAGATGTTCAGGTCGTGGCTGTCTGCGATGTGTTCGAAAGATGCGACCATAGCAAATTTTTCTTTGACGGTTGGGCTGGACGCCAACCGGCACAAAAACGTGTGGATGAGCATTACGCGCAGCAGACAAAAACCAACTCATACAAAGGGTGCGCGGGTTACGTTGATTTCCGGGATATGCTAGAAAACTATCAGGATATCGATGCTGTAGCGATAGCGACGACAGACAACATCCATGCCGTTGCTGCCATGGCCGCCATTAATAAGGGCAAACATGTATATTGCCAGAAGCCGCTGACGCATGATATCTACGAAGCTCGGGTGGTCACTGAGGCGGCGCGTAAGGCCGGGGTTGCCACCCAAATGGGTAATCAGGGACATGCAGGGGAGGGCAACCGGTTAATGGTCGAATGGATCGCCGACGGTGCTATCGGGGATGTCCGAGAAGCACATGTCTGGACGAACAGACCTGCCGGTTGGTGGCCACAGGGTATCGATCGACCTGACACCATTCCGTCTGTGCCGCGCGGGCTTGACTGGAATCTTTGGCTAGGCCCTGCCCCGTTTCGTCCCTACCATCCAGCCTATGTTCCGTTTAGTTGGCGTGGGTGGTGGGATTTTGGAACCGGTGCCTTAGGCGACATGGGTTGCCACCTTATCGATACCCCTGTTTGGGCGCTGAATTTGGGTCATCCTACGAGTGTGCAGGCGAGTTCGACCCCATTGAACGACGAAACCGGACCATTGGCCTCAATCGTGCATTATGAATTTCCGGCCCGTGGGAGTATGCCGCCGGTGAAAATGGTTTGGTATGATGGTGGGTTGACGCCTCCCAGACCGGCCGAACTGGAAGCGGGACGTCGGATGGGCGACGGTAGTGGGGTACTCTTGATTGGAGATAAGGGGACCATCATGTGCAATACCTATGGTAACAATCCGAGACTTATACCTGAAACGGCGATGAAAGCCTACAAGCAGCCACCCAAAACCATTGTCCGGGTCAAAGGGATTTATCACGATTTTATCGAGGCCTGTAAGGGTGGGCCGGCGGCCTGTTCCAACTTCGCGGTCTCAGGGCCCATGACAGAAATCGTTCTCCTCGGGAACCTCGCTGTCCGTATGCCGGGGCAGCGGCTCCTTTGGGATGGACCAAACATGCGAGTGACCAATGTGGCGGAAGCAAGCAAGTTTGTGAAACGTGAATACTTTGCGGATTGGACTTTGTAATATGGATTAATGAAACGCTGGATTATTAATGCTCGGTAGGACAATCTTACATTATCAGATTCTCGAAAGGCTCGGCGCAAACGAGAATATTGGTATCGAGAAAGAACTTATCGCTCATTCATCGCATCTCTGCTAAAAGTTCTTCCGGGACGGGCGTACTGAAGCGATTCCATTAAAGCATCGAAATCGGTGGTTTTTTTGTCCGAGTTTACATATCGCATGAGCCATTGGCGAAATATCGAATTGAGTGTTGTACGCTCACGACTGGCTTTTTCGCGTGCCTTACGAATCAAAGTCGACTCTGCACTGAGTGTGATATTTTTTAGCATAGGGTTTCACCTCACAGCATTTGTTTGGAATGGACACCGTCCATGTGTACACGATAATAGTGTAAAATAGAAATTAGAATTGAAAACATCGAGTAATTTCAATATTTTATTTATGGAGTGATCAAGAAACAATGGATAAACAAAAATCAAAGAACAGCATTGACAGGCGGAGCTTCCTGCGCACGACCGCTGCCGCAGGAGCGGGACTGCTTATTTCACCGGTGGTACGGGGACAACAAAGGAGCGCCACTGCAAACGATTTGAATATCGGGATAATAGGCGTCGGCGCGCAGGGCCAGGTTTTATTGAATGCCGGTCTTAAAATCCCCCATATCCGCTTTAAAGCCGTTTGTGACATTTGGAAAAGTTATAATTTGCGGCGAGCCACGCGTTTGCTTGAAAAATATGGCCATGGGCCAACGCCTTATGACGACTATCGAGAGATGCTGGACCGGGAGAAAGACTTGGACGGCGTCATCATTGCGACGCCGGACTTTTGGCACGCGCAACAAACGGTCGATTGTCTCAGAGCGGGTCTGCATGTGTACTGTGAAAAGGAAATGTCCAACACGCTCGAGGGCGCCCGGCGGATGGTGCGCGCTGCCCGGCAGACCGGCAAACTGCTGCAAATCGGCCATCAGCGCCGCAGCAATCCGCGCTATCTGCACTGTTACGAGAAGCTGTTGAAGGAGGCCAAAGTTCTCGGCCGCATCACCACCATCAATGGCCAGTGGAACCGCGCGGTGCAGCCGGACCTGGGCTGGCCCAAAAAATATGCGGTGCCCCCGGCGACATTGCGAAAATACGGTTTCAAATCCATGCGTCAATTTCGCAATTGGCGTTGGTACCGCAATCTTGGCGGCGGTCCAATTGTAGACTTGGGCTCCCATCAGATCGATATTTTTAATTGGTTTCTGCAGGCGCAGCCAATATCGGTCATGGCCAGCGGCGGCACCGACTACTACGACAAGAAGACCCACGAATGGTATGATACGGTTTTGGCGGTGTACGAGTACGAAACTGAGCAAGGGAAAGTGCGGGCTTTTTATCAGACTATCACCACCAACAGCAGCGAAGGTTATTTTGAAAATTTTTTGGGCGACCAGGGGACGCTGCATATTTCTGAGTCTGCCGGCAGGGGCGGCATTTATCGTGAACCCTCGGCGCCTGAATGGCGCAAGTGGGTGGGCATGGGATACCTGGCCGCGCCGGAGGAGGAAAGTAAACCTCAGGAGACCGGCGCGGTGCTGGACGTGCGTGAGACCGTGGCGCCGCCGCAACACCGGCTGCCGGTGGAGTTCAACGATCCGTACCACAAACCTCATCTCGAAAATTTCTTCGATGCCATTCGCGGCCGGGTCAAACTCAACTGTCCGGAAGATGTCGGCTATGAAACAGCGGTGACTGTACTCAAGGTGAACCAGGCGGTGGAGTCCGGCCGGAAACATCATTTCAAACCCGGGGAATTTAGGGTTTGATAGAGGACTCTGGTGGTGCAATGGATTTGACTTTTAAGCGATGTTTTGTTAATTCCAATTGCATGAGAAGAGCGGTCAAAGGAATGCAGCAGGCAAAAATCGACTTGATTGTTTGACGATAATCAGCTATTGTGTTTCACAAAAGAGCTAAAAATAGTCATTATGTTATTACCGGTGAACTTTTGCATTTTTTTGCAAAAAATATGACATCTTTTCTTTGGAAGATTGTTGTGAGACGTGAGACGGCAAACGTGAGACGCCCCCTCTCCCATCACACTATGTTGAGAGACACGTTTCACGTCTCACGTTTGCCAGTGCGGCTCTGCCGCGCTGGGCACTAGCATGAATAAATGAAATGGAGCTTGAAGAGCACACCACAATTCCGATCACGATAGATAAAAGCCACATAACCACTCTGGGAGAAAGATTATACTCCGAAGGGATCGAACTAATCCGCGAGTTGGTGAACAATGCTTACGATGCCGATGCAACAGAAGTCAGAGTTAGAATTGAGCCGGATTGCATCGCGGTGGAAGATGATGGTACTGGCCTGGATTTGGAAGGTCTTAAACAATATTTTAACATTGGCTCGCCTGAGAAGGTCCAACACAACAAATCCCCGCGCTACAAACGCGACAGAATTGGCCAGTTCGGTATCGGAAAATTTGCCAGTTTAGCTGCGTGTGAACGGTTTGAAATTATCACCCAAAAAAATGACTTTGCCGCGAAGGTGACGTTCGACAAAGCCAGTTGGTCTGAGTCCGGTGACAGGTGGGAGATTCCTGTGAAACTCCTCAAACCGGACAAAATGCGCGGCGATGGTACAAGCGTGGTTCTTTCAAAACTAACTCGCACTTTTGGCGCAGAGATGGTGCATCAGAAGATTCTGGAAAGCGTTCCGATTCAAGCTAAAAACTTTTCCGTTTTTGTTAACGACAAAAGAGTGATCATGGCAAGAGTCCCAGGCCACCGGGTTCCGTTTTTAGAAGGTACGGAATTTGGGCCGGTTCACGGCGAGATCATCATTGTCCCTGTGTCACAGGCTTCGGCAGACGAAATGGGCGTACAGGTACGAGTCAAAGGTGTGATGGTTAAGCGTGCATACTTTGGCATTCAAACCTGGGGAAAAGACGGAGCTCGTGTTCGTGGCGAAACCAACGCCGATTTTCTCATCGTCACCAGCGATCGCAGCGGATTTCGAACGGATGTGCCGGAGTACATCGCGTTTAATGGCGTCATGGAAAAAATATTGCAGGAGGTAAAAAAACAGCTCAGCCAATTATCCGACCAACGGGAGAGGCAGAAAGTGAACCGAGCGCTTAAGGAAGCGATTCACCGCATTCAGCAGGCTCTCGGTAAACATCCGGAATTCGTCGACGCCGGGCTAATCCCTGTCGGTGAAGACACCAATGCTCTGGGCGAACCTGGCGAAATGAGACCGCAAAATGAACTCTCGACTCAGGAAGAAAACACGGACTCGGAAGCGGAGGGGGCTTTGGAAGATTCGGAAAATAAGGTTGAGGATGTCATAGAAGATTATGCCACAGGCAAAGCAAAGACTCCCAAAGTTAAGCGCTTGCGTCCCAATACTGTGGTTCGGAAAATCTCGATCGGTGATTTTTTAGTCTCCTGTTGTTTGGATTTCTTCGGAGAGGACGGTCCCGAATGTTTTACCGAAGGACAGATAATTTATATCAACCGGGATCACCCGCTGTACAAAAGAGAATCCAAACAAAAAGCCACCCACACCATGTATTTAGCCCGGCTGTTGACGCAAGAAATCGCTTTGATTAAAAGTCCGCCGGATCCACGCAAAGCGTTTGAGAGGCAAAGCACATTACTTCGTGAAGCTTTTGCGAAATGATCGCTCGGTGGAGCTGCAAAAACCCAAATCCCAATACGGGTAGAGGGTTGAGAGTGGAGAGTGGAGAGTGGAGAGTTGAGAGTTGAGAGTGGAGAGTGGAGAGTGTTTTTTTCACTTCACTCTTCACGCTTCACTCTCCACGCTTTTTGGGATTTGGGATTTGTTAAATTGGGATTTTATTTAGTGAGATACGTTAAAACCAGGCGAATACTCATCGCCATTGTTGTGGCGTTGCTGTTTGTGATAGTTTGGGTGACCGTGCTGCCCAACTTCATCGCGACCCAAATCGTTCTCGCTTTACAGGAAAGGGGACTTCCCGAGGTCGCGGTCACAACAGAAGCAGTGAGCTTCAAAAGAATCGCTTTGGATAAGTTTAGTGTCGGCAAGGAAAAACGTCTGCAAGTCAGCGATATCGATGTCGATTACAGTTTAGGTTCACTCATCAAAGGTCGCGTCGGTACGATACTTGTCAACGGCGCCGAACTGGATGTGCTGGTGAAAAATGGTGTGGTTGACTTGGGACCGCTTGTCAACTTAAGTGGTGAAGGTAGAGGGGATCTGCCTTTTGACCGGCTGGAGCTGCGAGCGGCAACCCTGACATTGCACTGGGATGGGCGAGTCTATCGAGTACCGATAAAAGCGTCCCTGCAGAACGCCGGTGGCAACATGAGCAGGATCAACTTGCAGGCGACTTTGAACCAGGCGCAGCTCACATTAAACGCGATGGTCGATATCAACACCCGCGAGGGTACTGGCGACGTCGTGCTCGATGGCTTGACATCGGATTTCTTACAGGAGATCGGGTCGGCGTTTTTCCCAACGGAGAAGATAAAGAGCGAAGGCCGCTTAAACGCCACAGGAAATTTTACCTCCCAAAATGACTACTGGCAAGCGGAGTTGACATTAACCGGCGATCAGCTCGCGATTCATTCACAAATTGACCCCCTGGTCTTAGAGCTCTCCCTCACCTCTCTGCAGGTGGACGCAAAAATTTTCTCGGACAGCATCAGCACATTCAACCTGCGTGCTTCCCTAAACGAAGCGCCGGTTACATTTAACGCTGCCGCGGATATCCATACCCTTGACGGCGAATATGAGTTGGACATCACAGGTTTGGATGCTGGGATACTGGATGAGTTGAGTGCGAAGTATCTGCTGGCCCAGAAGCTAAAAGCCGACGGGAGCATGGCTGTAAAAGGGCGCATCGCATACAATCAAGGGCGTGGATTAGCGGCAGTGATGCTGTCCGGCAATCAGCTTTCCATCGAAACGCAAGTCAAAAACCACGAATTGAACATCACACCTGACACATTAACATCGGAAGTCGAGTTTACGTACAAAAAAGGAGAGATGAGAGTCAACAAGGGACGGTTGGAGATCAGCGGATGGAGTCTCGCTGATATGAGTAACGGGCTGACCATCGATGATATATCATGCATAGCGCCCTATTCCTGGGCTGAAAAAGCGATCCGAGGCGGCTCGTTCGCATTCGGCTCGATTCGGTTCGGCAATAACACACTGCCGAAATTTTCCGGCGCCATCAAACTGAAGAACGACCGACTCGATTTAACGGCAAATGGGCAGCTTTTCCCCGAAGCGAAACTGGACGCATCGGCTTGGCTCGACTGGAGTGGGGACGAACCTTCTGGTGAGATCTCGGCTCATATCCCGCGCTTTACAACAGAAAATGACGACGCGCTCGGTGAGCTATTTCCGGCGCTAAGCGGCAATGAGCTTAGCGGGACCTTCGCTGTCGATGTGCAGTTGAAATTGGGGAGTGGCCAGCTTCGGCCGTACTTTCGGCTTAACATACAAGACGCGTTATGGAAGAACCCCTCCTCCGAAGCCTCCGAAGCGGGATTGTCAGGGCTAAACGGGGTCATCACGCTCAATAGTTTCTCACCTTTAACCACTGCTGGCGAGCAGCGGTTTACCATAAAAAGCGCCTATTCCGGCGCCTTGCAGGTCACGAATGGCGTGATTGATTTCCATATTGAAAATAACGATTCCATCTTCCTCAAGTTGATCGAATGCGAATGGGCTGGCGGCAAAGTCCTGAGCCGCGACATGTTTTTAGAGCCGTCCAAATCGCGAGTCAGCCTGGATCTTCAAATCGAAGGGTTGCAATTACAGAAGATTCTGGGTTTCGTAAAATATGATGGAGTGAAGGGGGATGGCGAGTTTTACGGACACCTGCCCATTCACTTAGATTGGAGCAGCGACGGTCACATTTCCTTCGGCAACGGTTTTTTAGAAGCTCGTCCTTCTAAAGGCGGGCTCCAAGTCAGCAAAGAAAATGCCATGGCTATTTTGGGGATCCGCGAAGAGATCGATCCCAAAACCGCCAGTCAACAGGAGATGGTGAGTCTCATGCTGCTGCGAGCGTTGCAGGATATGGAGTACACGAAATTAAAGGTTGTTTTCAACAATGAACGTGATCAGGGTTGGGTAACGTATGTGCAAGCGCAAGGGTATGGCCCGCGTAGTGATAAAGAAAACCAGGTTCCGATCGGTGGCCTGGACATCAATATTAACGCCCTTGACGAATTGTTGAATAGAATTATTTTTAGTAAGCTGGACATGAGCCAAATCAAATTTGGAAATGAATAAGCATTGTCCAAGAAGATTGGTTCATTTGTTAGGATGGCATGATCTCCTTGCAAAAAGTATCATATTATATTATCCTGCTTAATTCATGAACAACCCGTAATGCAACATTTGTGTTGCTGGTTGAGCCTGTTTTTCAACATAAATGTTGAGTTACGTTTTAGGCGCATATTAACATTTTGTACCTGAAAGCGAAGTTCATGAATTAAGCAGGTGATAACAAAAAGTCCTTGAAGAAAAAAACAATTATGTTTAATTTCTGCCATGAAACGTCGAATCACCGAATCACTGATGACCATGAGCAAAATCGGACCAGAATTAGACGCGGTGCAGTCAGCAATCAAACACAGAAAAACTTGGGCAGGTCTTTTGAAGGTTGGTAGAGAGGACATATATCACTGCGTGGTTGACAAAAGGACTCAATTGAGCGATGGCCAACCGCGTATTACAGGTAACAGTTCAAAAGGAGGTACAGTCATGAAACTACTGTTGGGTGCAGTGACATTTGGGATACTCTTCATACTCACAGCATGCGGGACTGTCAAGGTCAAGCATGAAGTGGCGCCCATCTTCATAACCGTAGATGTCAACATCAAAGTACAGCAGGAATTAAATGATTTTTTCGATTTCGAAGATGAAGGCCAAAGTGAGGATGAAAATGAACAGGCTCAATACAATTAATGGAGGCAATCAAATGAAACAATCTTTGAGTTTTGTACGGCTTTTGATAGCTATCCTGATAATTCTGATAGTCGCATCAATGGCCCTGGCTGGCGACAACAAGGATGATATTAAAACGCGAGCAAAGAAACGCTATTCCCAACTGAAGAAGCTGAAAAAGGCTAAATTGATAGGCGAAACGCATTTGGGTACGGTTAAGCCTGTGACTGAAAAAGCCGCCAAGGACGAGCTGGTCAAGAAGATCGTCGCTGCTGAGAACGCCGACCGGCAAGAGCTGTACGCGATCATTGCAAAAGAGATGAAAACGACTGCGAAAGCTGTCGCTAAGAATAATGCGCATCGCATCTTCAAAAAAGCGGGGATGGAAGAATATTTTAAGAGCAAGGATGGTAAGTGGCGAAAGAAAAAGGATATGTACACTCGATTCAGGGCTTCGGAAGCATTTAAGGAATTGGATGATGAAGTAAAAAAGTTGGAGAAGGAGCAGGCGCAGAAAAAGAAACAATGATGTCAGAATTTCAATCGCAACATCGTACGTGGATTGTTGCGTCGCAAATCAGAATTGGATATTGTTTGCATTCAGGATGTGCTTACGAACGTGTTCAGGCGGGGCTTCCACATGGCAGGAGTATTTGAAGTCAGCCGCAAGGTTCCAATAGGACGTGCAGTTGAAGATATCCTAATACTTGCGGAATGTAGCCGCATTTTGAGAATCGGGCCGCGCCATAACTCCAAAGTCCCTGGTCCGAATAGTCTGCGATCTCATGAAAGGTAGAATACTTCCTCGCATGAGAATAGCTCGTAACATAGGAAAGCATTTTGAGTTTTCTAAAAACCGTCATCTTAACATCGGTCCCAAACGCTCTTTTCAACTCTGGTAGCGTCAGGACTTTTTCCTTCTCGAAGAGCTTGATTCGTTCTTCGACAGAGTACTTTGATGGGCGCGTAATGTTGCCATTGCCATTCAATTTACCAATCAATGGCAATAGCAATATTCTTTATCGACAAATTCAACTTCTTTATTAGAGTTGTATTCCAAGTTATTCTTGAGCAAGCGCTAAGGGAACGACATATTCCCAGAACCCATGTTCTGAAATAAACGAACCAATATGAAATCATTGAAGCCTATCCAAAGGACAAATACCTGCTGGTCGATGAAGTCATGGCGAAGATCGATGCACTTCTCGCAAAGGTGGATGTCTCCACTGAATTGGAAGTCATTCGCTGCGCAGCCTGACAGAGCCTCGCGATGACAACAGAACAAATTATGAAAACAAACATCACATTCCTCATCAACAGTACAGAAGCCAAAAGAGAAATCCGCCCGTCCTTGTTATTGATCGATCTGATTCGGGATGAGTTGGGTTTACTGGGCGCCAAACCCGGCTGCCTCGAGGGGGAATGCGGCGCCTGTACTGTGCTGGTCGATGGCAAGGCGGTGAATTCCTGCCTGTATCTGGCCGTCAACGTCGATGGCAAAGAAGTCACCACCATAGAGGGATTGACTGCCGGCGAGCAGGCGCTTCTCGATCCGGTGCAGCAAGCGATGATTCAGTGCGGCGGGATTCAGTGTGGCTTTTGTACGCCCGGCATGGTCATGTCGATTAAATCGTTCTACGAGGAGTGCAAGTCGACTCAAGTGACGCCTGACCGAGAACAGATAAAAAAAAGCCTTGAGGGGAATCTGTGTCGGTGTACCGGGTATACTAAGATAATTGATGCGGTTGAATCGTTGTTTGAAAATAGGTGATTGTTCTATTGTTATTATTGTTATCCTGCCAAAAACACTCCCAGAATGTATCCGCTAGCTACGCGTCCCACCTAATCGCCTAAATTGCAAAAAATCACTTAGGTTTTCTTAGCAGAAAACCGAAACAAGTATAGACTCAATATC